>CAYZLU010000141.1:0-6367 GCA_964479285.1 uncultured Planctomycetales bacterium
TGCGTATGCTGTGGCCCTTCAGGATGCTTGGATTGATTGGAAATATTTTCCCCAGGCAACCGTCAAGGCGGGTAAATTTAAACCTCCTTTTGATCTTGAGAATTTACAAGATACCCGTTATACAGCTTTTACGGAGTTAGGCTTGACTAGTAATCTTTCACCCCAGCGGGATGTCGGTGCACAATTAGGTGGAAGCTTGTTTGATGATATTGTAAATTATGCAGGAGGTGTTTTTGACGGGGCAGCTGACAAAGAGAACAATTATGGCGGATGGGCCACTGCTCCCGGGGATACAAATGAAAAAGCCGGGACAGGACGTATTTTTATAAAACCGTTTAAAAATTCGAATATTGAACCCTTAAAAGGTTTGGGGGTTGGGTACGCAGCCAGTTACGGCAAAGTAAAGGGAACGGATTTGCCGGTCTATATATCCCCAGGTCAGGCACCTGTTTTTTCTTATAATACTGGCGTAACAGCTTCGGGCCCCCAGATACGTACTTCACCTCAGGCCTATTACTACTATAAATCATTAGGGATTTTAGCTGAAAAGGTCAACTCTCAAGAAGAATTAGAATATAAAGGCATCGGTACTTTGATTTATCGTGACAAGCCTACAAACAGGGCGTGGGAAGTGACTGGCAGCTACGTTTTAACAGGTGAAGACGCTTCTTATAACGGTGTCGTTCCCCGGCATGATTTCGATTTATCCGGCGGAGATTGGGGTGCATTTGAGTTGGTTGGCCGCTATGGTGAATTAAAGTTTGATAGTTCGCTCTTTACAGAGAACTTTGCCAACTTAAATACATCTATATCAAAAGAAAATACTTGGGGTACAGGGATCAATTGGTATCTAAACCGAAACGTCAAATTAGCTGTCGATTTCGAACAGACAAAGTTCAGGCGTGGTGCTGCTAATGGCGCGAGTACAGATGATCGTAAGACTGAGAACCTCTTTACCGGTCTGGCCCAGTTAAGTTTCTAAATATTCTTTTTTCCTTTGATTGCAACGGTATCAATCTTTACAATGTGCTTACGAAAGAGAGAACATATGAAAAAAACTATCATAGCATTTGTCTTGATGTTAGGTTTGGCAGGAGGGGCTTGGGCCAAGCAGATTACGTTGCTTAATGTCTCCTATGATCCAACACGTGAGTTGTACGCTGATTACAACAAGGCTTTTGCCAAGTATTGGAAAGATAAAACCGGCGATGATGTGGTCATTAACCAATCTCACGGTGGAAGTGGTAAACAGGCCCGTGCTGTTATTGATGGCCTGGATGCGGATGTGGTGACCTTAGGGTTGGCCTATGATATAGATGCCATTGCTGATAAGTCAGGGCTTTTACCTAAAAATTGGCAAAGCCTTTTACCCAATAACAGCACACCGTATACGTCCACCATCATTTTCTTGGTACGTAAAGGTAATCCAAAGAACATCAAGGATTGGGATGATTTGGCAAAACCTGGTGTTTCTGTGATTACACCTAATCCTAAAACCTCCGGCGGGTCCCGTTGGAATTATTTGGCTGCCTGGGGTTACGCGCTAAAGAAATTTAATGGTGATGAAACCAAGGTAAAAGAATTTGTGGGGGCCATTTATAAAAATGTGCCGGTCTTGGATTCAGGCGCCCGCGGTTCGACAACGACCTTTGTTGAGCGGGGCATTGGAGACGTGCTGGTTGCTTGGGAAAATGAGGCGTATCTGGCTGTCAATGAATTGGGCCCTGGTAAATTTGATATTGTCATTCCATCCGTCAGTATTTTAGCCGAACCGCCTGTTGCCGTGGTCGAACGTGATGCTGATCGTCATGGGACAAACAAAGTTGCAGAGGCATACTTGAAATATCTTTACAGTGATGAAGGGCAGGACATCATCGCCAAGAATTATTATCGTCCGCGTAATCCCCAGACAGCCCAAAAATATGCGGACCAATTTAAACCGGTCAATTTGTTTAGCATAGATTTCTTTGGCGGCTGGAAGGCGGCACAAAAGAAACATTTTGCCGATGGGGGGACATTTGACCAGATTTATACTGTCAATTAACGAGGTACCGGGTGTTTTTGCTTAAACAGAAATCGACGATTCCAGGTTTTCATTTGGCATTAGGATACACGGTGTTTTATTTGAGCCTGATCGTGCTCATTCCTTTGTCCATGCTGTTTATTAAGACCTCGACCATAAGCTTTTCTGATTTTTGGGGCATTGTGACCGCCCCGAGGACTTTGGCAGCTTACCGCTTAAGTTTTGGGGCGGCTTTTATAGCTTCGTTTATCAATATTTTCTTTGGGTTCTTGATAGCTTGGGTATTGGCCCGGTACAGTTTTCCGGGCAAGAAAATCGTGGACGCACTCATCGATTTTCCATTCGCCTTGCCGACAGCAGTGGCAGGTATAGCTTTGACAACGATATATTCATCCAACGGTTTGTTAGGGCAATACTTATATAAAATGGGAATTCAATCCGCCTATAGCTGGTTAGGCGTGATTTTAGCGTTGATCTTTATTGGTTTACCCTTTATTGTACGTACCGTGGAACCGGTATTGCAGGAAATAGACCCGGAAATAGAAGACGCGGCCTCAAGCCTTGGTGCGGGACGTTTTCAAATATTCTGCCGTATTATTTTCCCGGCAGTTTTGCCGTCATTGGTGACAGGGTTCGGCTTGGCCTTTGCCCGTACTATCGGAGAATACGGGTCGGTTGTTTTTATTGCCGGCAATATGCCGGGTAAGACAGAAATTGCGCCTTTGCTGATCATCACAAAATTGGAGCAGTACGATTACAGTGGTGCTACCGCCATTGCCTTGGTCATGTTGATCGTGTCGTTTATTTTATTGGCACTTACAAACCTGGCCCAATGGTGGGCATCTAAACGGATCGGGATGAATTAATATGTCGTTATCACGCACGGAATCTGCCCTGGTCCGCCGTTCATTAATTGGCGTTGCTTGTGTTTACTTGGGTTTGTTTATTTTCTTGCCTTTGTTCATTGTTTTTGCAACAGCTTTGCAAAAGGGCATCATTTATTATTTTAATTCGTTGAAAGATGCTGATACCATCGCTGCTATCCAATTAACAGTAATGACTGCCCTGATCGCGGTCCCATTAAATTTGGTCTTTGGTGTTGCTGCATCCTGGGCCATTGCGAAATTTGACTTTCGCGGCAAGAATGTTTTATTGACGTTAATTGATGTGCCTTTATCTGTTTCGCCTGTCATTTCCGGGTTGATTTTCATTCTCCTTTTTGGATTGCAAGGGATGTTTGGCCCATGGCTGCGGGACCACGGATGGAGGATCATATTTGCGCCGCCAGCCATTATTCTAGCAACGATCTTTGTCACCTTCCCGATGGTGGCGCGCGAATTAATTCCCGTCATGAAAGCCCAGGGCAATGACGAAGAAGAGGCGGCGATCACCTTGGGGGCAAGCGGATGGAAAACTTTTTGGTATGTCACGCTGCCAAATATTAAATGGGGATTGCTTTATGGGGTCATCTTGTGCAATGCGCGGGCCATGGGTGAATTCGGTGCTGTTTCGGTCGTTTCTGGCCATATAAGAGGGGCAACCAATACCTTGCCGTTACAAATTGAGATTTTGTATAATGATTATAATTTTACAGCGGCCTTTGCCGCGGCTTCGTTATTAGCTCTTTTGGCGTTGTTTACCCTAGTGATTAAATCGCTGGTAGAATTTCGTTTTAGGGCTGAATTAAAAGCGGTACGTAAATATAAAGAATAGTCATTGCGAGCGGAGCGAAGCAATCTTTTAAAAGATCGCCACGTCCCGACAAAATCGTCGGGACTCGCGATGACACACGTAAAGAATTTAATATGAGCATTGAAATTAAAAACATAGTTAAGACATTCGACAATTTTAAGGCCCTTAACGATGTCAGCCTAAAAGTTGAAACGGGTGAACTTATTGCTCTTTTAGGGCCGTCTGGTTCTGGAAAGACAACGCTCCTGCGTATCATCGCTGGTTTGGAAAATGCAGATTCCGGTGAAATCATTTTTCATGGTGAAGATGCCAGTGATAAAAGGACCAAAGACCGGAATGTGGGTTTTGTTTTTCAACATTACGCCCTTTTTCGGCATATGACGGTATTTGACAATGTTGCCTTTGGCTTGCGCGTTAAACCAAGGCTGATACGCCCTACTGAAGATAAGATCAAGGCCAAGGTCAAAGAGTTGCTTAATTTAGTCCAGCTTGATTGGGTGGGGGACCGATATCCGTCCCAACTTTCCGGCGGCCAGCGTCAGCGCATTGCCCTGGCCCGTGCCTTGGCCATAGAGCCTAAGGTGCTTTTGCTTGATGAGCCTTTTGGTTCTTTGGATGCGCAAGTACGTAAGGAATTGCGCCTGTGGCTGAGGCGTTTCCATGATGATTTGCACATCACTTCTTTGTTTGTGACCCATGACCAGGAAGAAGCGCTTGAAGTGGCAGACCGCATTGTGGTGATGAACAAGGGGAAGGTTGAACAGATTGGTACGCCGCAGGAAGTTTACCATAAGCCGGCAAGTGTATTTGTCTTAAACTTTTTAGGTAATGTTAATTTATTTCAAGGCCGTGTCATTGATGGGAAATTATATTTAGGCAAGGCCCCGCTGAACGTACCCGAAGGGGCTAAGTCAAATATTAAATCTGCCAATCTGTATATACGGCCCCATCAATTTGATATTTCCCGCAAATCACAAGGGGACAATGCCATTAAGGCGACCGTCAAGTTTTTGAATCTTGCCGGTTCATCTGTCAAAATCGATTTGAATTCGGAATCTGGTGGTCCTTTGCAGGTGGAGATCACCCAACAGGAATTTTCTCGACTGCAGCTCCTCAAGGGTGAAGAAGTTTTTGTGTGTCCCAAGGATGTCACGTTTTGTGAATACGAGATTTGATCGTTATCGTGATATCAATTTTAAAAAAAGGACACAAAAAATGATAAGCAAAGAAATAGAAATCAAGACACCCCATGGATTGCATTTACGTGTTGCGGCCAAGATTGTGGAGGCGAACAAGGGTTCTAAAACAAAGGTCACCTTTCTTAAGGATGGCAAGATGGCTGATGCTTCTTCAATTTTGGGGCTTTTGCTTTTAGGCGCAGGGGAGAATTCCATGATACAAGTCACCGTTGATGGGGAAAATGAGCAAAAGGCGATTGAGAAAGTGTCTGAAATTTTAATAGATGGCGCTGGAATTTAAAAAGTAACATGGAATTATAAAGGAGGAGTTTGATGGCAAAAATAGCAAATGACATCACAGACTTGATAGGCAACACGCCGCTGGTGCGTTTAAATAAGGTCACCAAGGACAGTTACGCAACAGTTGTCGCCAAACTGGAATTCTTTAATCCCTTACATTCCGTCAAGGACCGTATAGGTTTTAATATGATCCGTGCCGCTGAAAAAGCCGGTAAAATCAAACCTGATACGGTGATTATAGAACCTACTTCAGGTAATACGGGTATTGCATTGGCATTTGTGGCAGCTGTGAAAGGTTATAAATTGCTTTTGACCATGCCTGAGACGATGAGCCTGGAGCGTCGGGCCTTACTTAAGGCCTTAGGGGCTGATTTGATCCTCACCCCGGGACCGGAAGGCATGAAAGGGGCCATCAAAAAGGCCAAAGAAATCCACGATTCTGATCCGAATAAATACTTTATGCCCCAGCAATTTGACAACCAGGCCAATGTGGAGATCCATCGTTTGACTACAGCTGAAGAAATCTGGCGTGATACTGATGGCAAGGTCGATTTTCTGGTTGCAGGTGTAGGTACAGGGGGCACCATCACTGGTGTTTCCCAGGTCATTAAACCACGAAGGCCAACTTTCCGCGCTGTTGCGGTTGAGCCGGTAACATCACCGGTCTTGTCCGGCGGCCAGCCAGGCCCCCACAAGATCCAGGGCATAGGGGCCGGATTTATCCCCAGTATTGTGGACACTAAATTGATCGACGAGATCATTCAAGTGAGTAATGATGAAGCGTTTGCCATGGCCAAAAGACTGATTCGTGAAGAAGGGATTTTATGTGGTATTTCTTCTGGCGGGAATGTAGCTGCAGCACTAAAGATAGCTGCTCGTCCAGAGAACAAAGGAAAATTAATTGTGACCATTATTCCATCTACAGGTGAACGTTATTTATCAACCGATTTATTTGCAGAATATCGTAATTAATTAAATTTGATGTTGTTGAGTAATGTTAGGTAGTGAAGTGTTAGGTTGTATAGTAATATTAAGCTGTATTAAAAAGTATAGATTAGAATAAAGGCAGGAGAATAAGATTAATGTGGCTGTATGAGAAGAATTATAATAATTCAGCTCGTTTTGTTTTAGGTGAGCATGGCAAGAGGCCGCTTGTTTGTTTTGGTATTAATCC
>CAYZLU010000142.1:0-6337 GCA_964479285.1 uncultured Planctomycetales bacterium
GGAGTATGTAAACCGGTAATCAAGGCCATTTTTAATTACGTATTTCTCCGTATGTTCCTGTGTGGTTTTGCTTATTTAATGTCCCTATCACCCGAGCTATATTAAAACCAATGGTTTTTATCCAGGGCAATCCCTTTAGTTCGTGAAAGCCCTTTACTTATAAGTAAGAAGTAGTTATAACTAATAGTTTCAACAAACACCCAAGGACTAGTGATGGAAAGGTTTTCATGAATTGGATACTGTGTGTTTTTGTTTTGTTTTTTAGCAGTTGTGAACAAAAAAACCAAGAGACCCATTATAAAGAAATTGTGGTGCAGGCCCCGCAACTCAGTCAGCCCAGCGTTCCTACTGTTCAAACGATGCCATCTGACCAGGCCATGCCTGCTGATCCTCATGCGGGGCTGGACATGTCTGCTATGGGTTTATCTTCAGATAATAGTGCGATGAGTAAAATGTTTACCTGGGTAGCGCCTCAAGGTTGGAAAGAAGAAGCCGGCACAGGGATGCGCCTTGTGACTTTTCGCCTTCTTTCTGACGCAAAAGCCATTGATTGCTCCATTGTTACGCTTGGAGGAATGGCTGGCGGCCTGGAAGCAAATTTACGCCGTTGGATAGGACAGATTGGCGTTCAAGCAACGCCTGATGAGTTAACCAGCCTGATATCGTCGGCGCCAAGCACTAAAATTAAGACGGGGCAGGAGGGCAAAATATTTGATTTCACCTCCATTCAAGCCAATTCTAAGTTATCAGATAAGAGTATGATCGTCGTCATGGTCATCATGGGTGAGGCGACCTTGTTTGTGAAAATGGCCGGGACAGTTGGGACCGTTGGGAAAAATAAAGCAGATTTTTTCAAACTTGTAGGCTCAATTGAATTTCATATGCCTTCAGGGGACAGTTCTTCAGCCAGTGCTGGGATGAATCCTTCTGCTGACCCTCATGCTGGCATGGATATGTCTGCGATGGGTGGGCTTATAGATGCACCTACCTCACAAAATCTCTTAACTTGGGTCAAACCTGAGGGATGGACAGAAGAAGCTGGCACGCATATGAGGATGGCCACTTTTCACGAAGCAGCTAATCCCAAGACAATCGATTGTTCCATGATAGCTTTAGGCGGTCCCGCGGGCGGTCTGGAAGCTAATTTAGAACGCTGGATGGGGCAGCTTGGCATTCAAGCTTCTGATGATAATTTAAAACAACTTTTGATGTCCGGCCGGGGCATTAAAACAAAGGATGGACTCGAAGCCAAGGTTTTTGATTTTACGGTATTGCAGCCTCAAGGGAGCCCGGCTGATAGAAGCATGCTTGCCGCGATGATTGCGGTTGACCAAACGACTGTCTTTGTCAAGATGACGGGCAATATTGAATCGGTGAAAGAGAATAAAGATAATTATTTGAAACTCCTTGGGTCTATTACACGCAGATGATTAAACTCTTAAGTTCGTCACGCATTACGGTGGCCTGCCTATTTTTACTCTTCATCCTGACTTTTTGGGGCACCATCGCCCAGGTCCAGCAGGGCCTGTACGCCGCCCAGGACCGATTTTTTAATTCTTTTTTCTTCCTGGCTGCAGGATTCATCCCTTTTCCCGGCGCTCAATTGGTCCTTTGGGTGTTTTTTTTGAATTTGATCTGCATGATGGTCCTGACATTCAAGAAGTACCTTCGTTGGGAAAACTCGGGGCTTCTTATTATCCATTTGGGTTTGATTTTATATTTTATCGCGGCCTTTATGATTTTCCACGTTTCCCAGGAATCTAATGTGCATTTGGCAGAGGGTGAGGGGACGAATGTCTCGACTTCCTACCAGGACTGGGAATTGGCCTACTGGCAAGGTGAAGGCAAGGAGCGTCTTGTGACGGCCTTTGATACAAAGAAATTTAAACAGGGGTTTCAAGTCCCTCTTGAAGATAAGGATTTCATCCTTGCGGTGAAAGAATTTTATTTAAACAGCGATGCCTTTAGTGATTCTTCCGTCAGGGCGGGCCAAGCCATTTTAAATGCGACAGGCATTACGCTTTTGACTGATAAACCTGTTAATAAGGAAAGGGAACAAAACGTCGAGGGTGGTGTTTTTGATTTGAAAGCAAACAACAAGTCTTATACTTTGATTTTGTATGGTGCTGAATCCCAGGCAACGCCAGTCGACATTGCCGGGCATGTTTATTATTTTATTTTGCGCCATAAACGCTTTCCCCTGCCTTTTACAATCAGATTAGACCACTTTAAAGCGGAGTATCATCCAGGGACAGACATGGCCAAGAGTTATGAAAGCCTGGTCTCGATCACCACTGGAACATTAGAGCGCCAGGTGCGGATTTATATGAATAATCCCCTGCGTTATAAAGACTACACGGTGTACCAAGCTTCTTATGATACGGACAGCATGGGTAGGCAATCTTCAACCCTGGCTGTGGTCAGGAATTATGCCAGGATATTACCGTATATCGCCTGCTTTGCTGTTTTTTTTGGTTTGGCTTTGCATTTTCTTATCCAAGCGTTAATGTCAAAGGCCGGCGCATGAAAATAAAAATGCTTCTGAAGAATGTCATTGCGAGCGAAGCGAAGCAATCCCGTTTTAAGAGATTGCTTCGTCACTTCGTTCCTCGCAATGACACAATAAGAACGGCTGTTGTTCTATCGGCAGGTTTATTCTTTCTGAGTACAGCTTTTGCCCAGCCAGGGATCAAAGATTTGGGCAATTTTAAGAATGTCCCGGTGCTTGAAAGCGGGCGCCTCAAACCTTTAGATACCTTTGCGCGCAGTTTACTGACCCAGTTTTCAAGCAAAGACCATTATGAAAAACAAGGGGCCTCTGCATGGCTCGCCGCACTTTTTTTTAACCCTGATTCCACGTTGAATGATAAGGTTTTCTTGATCAATAATCCCGATATCGCCACGGCCTTAGGGATCACGCCACAACAGGACAGGCGTTATACACCCAGGCAATTACAACAAAGTTATCCCATGCTGACACAACTACAGCAGGCGGCAGCAAAAATCCCCGAAAAAGAACGCAGCGTGGCTGAAAATGAAATCATGCGGGTTTTTGATAATATAAACCTTTACGAGGACCTTTCGCGTTCCTTTATATTTGCCTATCCTCAAAACGATTTTATGATCCTTTCCAAGGCCACCAAAGCAAAATTGGGGTTGCCGCTCGATCAAAACCAATTCAGTTTTATTGAGATCGCCCTTAAGGCCAATGAAATCAGTGAAGCAACCAAAAATATGGGGAATAAATCACCTTCAGCATATACATCCGATGAAGCAGAGCTGTCCCAAACAACAGCCAATTTATTCCGCTGGTCGCAGAACTATAAAGATTTCCCTTTTGCTGTTATCCCGTCTGTCCAGGATGAAAAGTGGTTGAGCCCATGGGACGCGATTTCCACAGATTTTAGCAGTGACTCAACCCGGCAGTTGATCACCCTTTGGAGCAATATGGCCCAGAGCTATACGCAAGGCAATGATGTGGCGTTTAATATGTCGGCCCACCTGTATCTTGATGACATTCGTGCATCTCTTTCAAAGGCGGACCTTAAAAAGGTCGATAAATTCCCCTTAGAATTGTTCTACCAGGAAAACAGCCCTTTTACGTGGTCTATCATGTTTTATATCTTCGCGTTTATCTTTTTTGTGGTTTCGTTTACCTCCACAAAACCACTTTGGTATAATTTGGGGTTATTTAGTGTTATTGCGGGTTTTATACCGCATCTTTTGGGCCTGATCATGCGTATTATCATCATGGCACGGCCGCCGGTATCCAGTCTATATGAAACTTTTATTTTTGTTGGGCTCATTGCTGTGTTTTTGGGTCTCATGATCGAGCATTACAACCGGCAATGGTTGGGGATAGTCACTGCGGCCATTAGTGGCACAGCGTTATTGTTTATTGCCAATAAATATAGCGCTGAAGGGGACACCCTTAAAGTACTTATCGCCGTACTTAATTCCAATTTTTGGCTGGCGACCCATGTGACAACCATCACCATGGGTTATGCCGCCACCTGTGTCGGAGGCCTTTTAGGGCATATTTGGCTTGTACAGGCTGTTTTTAAAAAGGACATCCAGGTTTTAGATAAAACGTATAAAACGACCCTTGGTATTTTGGGTGTGGCCCTGACATTGACTTTCCTGGGGACCAATCTCGGTGGTATTTGGGCGGACCAAAGCTGGGGCAGGTTTTGGGGCTGGGACCCGAAAGAAAACGGGGCGCTGATGATCGTCCTTTGGACGTCCTTGCTTTTCCATGCCAAGGTGGCCCAAATGATCGGTCCTTTAGGCCTTGCCGTTGGTGCTGTCATCGGCATGATGGTGGTGATGTGGGCCTGGTTTGGGGTCAATCTTCTCAGTGTAGGATTGCATTCCTACGGTTTTACCTCCGGTGTCGCGACTTCCTTGATCGTCTACGCGGTTGTTGAAGTCATCTTTCTCCTCGTCACGACTGTTATCATATCCAGAAAATAGACCTCAGCTCTTACGTGTTACTACGTAGTTATTTGCGTAGTTCAACTTATTTTCCTTTTTTGTGTTTTAGGTCATATTAAATATGTCTAAACCGCTAAAAGAGGAGAGTTACATGCGAAAGCATTTAGGGGTGTTGTTAAGCCAAAGATTCCAGTGGTTCTTATTGATGTTTCTTATTTTGAGTATTTCGGTATCGCTAGTATTGGCGCATATTCTTAATAAAGTTTCTTCAGCCTTATAGAGGATTTTAATGAAGATTTTATTTCTCACACCTCCCATCGGCGCGTGGGCCACGCACGGCAACCATAAAGCCCCCAATCAATTTTACGCGCAATTGGCGGCCTATGTCCGCCAGGAGCAATTGGCCCAGGTCGAGGTCCTTGATTGCCGCGCTTTGGACTTAGATTATCCTGCCATGCTTCAAAAAGTCGTGGGAATCAAGCCTGATATCGTGGTGTTTGGCGACACCTTGCATTCGACGGGTGGACTGGCTGTTATCTGGCATTTTAATGAAAGCGCCAGGTTGATCAAACAAATCCTGCCGCATACAAAAACTATTATGGGGGGATTATGGTATTCTTCTTACGCGCCTGAAACGATGGCGGAAAAACCTCAAATCGATTTTATTTTGATCGGAGAAGCGGAGCTGACCTTCCAGGATTTGTTAGTATCTCTTAAGGAAAGAATTGGTGGACTAGAGAGTATCCCGGGTTTGGTTTCACGTGACTACAAGGGAAATATCATCGTGGGGCCACACCGCGATTTAATCCCCGATCTAAATATTTTGCCGATGCCAGCGTATGACCTTTTTCCCATGGACAAATATGTAGGTCATACATACTGGAAGCCGTTTGCAGAATTAATGACCTCCCGCGGGTGCCCTGGCGGTTGCCATTTTTGCTATGAGTGGAGTTTGTATGACCCTCGTTCCTCAATGAAGGATTTTACGTCATGGCGCGGCCTTTCGGCCAAGCGGATCAACGATGAATTGGACCTTTTATATAAAACATATGGCATTAAAGTGGTTGTTTTTCAGGACGACGCTTTTAATGTTGACCCCAAAATGGTCAAAGATTTTTGCGAGGAGAAGATCCGCCGCGCCAACCCCATCCAATGGGTTTGTTTGGGCCGTGCGGATGATTGGAACAAGCAAAAAGATTTGGTGCCTTTGATGGCAAACGCGGGACTCTTCATGGGGCTTGTGGGAGTTGAAGTTGCCACAGACCGTGAGCTTACCCGGATCGGTAAGGGTGTCACCCTTCTGCAAATCAAAGGCACCGTTGATATACTGCGCGCCAACAATGTGGCCACCGTCGGAACAGTACTGATCGGCTTGGAAGAGGATGATGAGGTAGCAATCAAGGAACGCCTGCGGGTGGCTGAAGAAATCGACCCTGATATCCTGGCCCTGGATTATGTAACGCCGGTGCCTGGTTCTCCCGTTTGGCGCAAAGCTTTAAAAAACGGTTTTTTTGATCCTAAAAAAATTAATTTGAAAGAATGGGACTTTCAGCATCCCGTGATACCGACCAAGTTTTTGTCCATCGAAGAAGTAGGGCGTTTGGGTTCCTGGTGCATGAGGGAGTTTTATTCCAGGCCGGAGCGTATCCACCGTATCATGGAAAGCAATTATGACCCTCTGGTGAAATTATGCGTGAAGGATTTTATGAATAATATCAGCAGATTTGAGGAAACATCCCGAAAGGCCGCTCTTTTTGTATGAAAATTATGGAAGCGGCATATTTCTGGGAATATTTTAAAAGCAATATTTCAAGGAAAGAGAAACTGTACGTATGACCAATCCATTCCAGTATGTTTTTGGGCCTGTGGAATCATGGCGCTTAGGCAGGTCTTTGGGGATTGA
>CAYZLU010000143.1:0-6300 GCA_964479285.1 uncultured Planctomycetales bacterium
CCCTGCCCTTGTTTTCTGCCCGCGGGTCCTGGCAATATAACCGTCGATGATGTCTGAAATGACCGCTGCCATGAATAACGCCAATGCCAACCAGCGGAAATAGCCGTGTTGGGGCGAAATATACATGACTGTCGCGATAAAAAAGGGGACGATCAAAATCCGTCCGACAGTGACCTTATTGGCGAAAGTTAGCGCCATTCTTTATTCCACCCATTTTAATTTAACATGATGGATTGGGCAATACTCCATGTCCGCACTGAAACGCTCTCCATCCACCGGGCAATACTTGACCGTATGCTGAGGGCTTAAGGCCGTATTGATTGAATGCAGGGCAGACTGTGCCTGCGGATCATGCGCCACTTGTACGGCCAAATTCTTTAACTGCGTTTCTGTGATCGGTTTATTCGTCAGTCCCTGGGTCATCGTCGTCAACGCTGAAATAGTATCTGCTTGGGTTGGCTTAGGGTTATATGCCGCTGTTTGGCAGCCCATGAAACCAAGCGTCATTGCGAGGAGCGAAGCGACGAAGCAATCTCTTAAAAAGGGATTGCTTCGCTTCGCTCGCAATGACGATATCTCCAATAAAACATATTTCATTGCAGGATCCGGATGCGGTCCAAAGGCCAGAAGATGATGTCCGCTTTGCCGATAATGCTCGATTCAGGGACAAAACCCCAATAACGGCTGTCATAGCTGGAACCGCTGTTATCACCCATCACAAAAACATACCCTGGAGGCACATGCACTGTCTGTCCTTCAGCGCCATAGTCACCGCGATTATAGTAATAGGTGTGCTTGATGCGGGGGTCTGTGATTTCTTTGCCGTCGATATAAACCGCACCGTCTTTGATCTCAACGGTCTCCCCGCCCACTGCAATAAGGCGTTTGATAAAATCTTTGGTCGGGTCTATGGGATAGACAAAAACAATGATGTCACCGCGTCGTGGTTTTCTAAACCCAGGCAGGCGTTTTTTTGTCAAAGGCAGCAAGGCATCAGGCCATCTCACCGATAATAGCGTACTCCCCTCTTTAAGCCCAATGTCCCAGAACATGGGGGGCAAGACCTGCGGACCATAGGCCCATTTATCAACAAAGAGATGGTCCCCCTCGATGAGGGTCATGCGCATGGACCCGCTGGGGATTTTAAATGGCTGGATAAAATAGCTGCGGATCAACACTGCCAAAACAAGGGCAATGAGGATTGACTCGACCCATTCGCGGGCCGCTGATTTTTGTTTTTTATTGGGAGACATGTGAGTCCTTTCTTAAATTTTCAACGCGGCCAAAAAGGCCTCCTGAGGAACTTCCACACGGCCGATCTGTTTTAGTTTCTTTTTACCCTCTTTTTGCTTTTCCCATAATTTACGCTTGCGGCTGATGTCCCCGCCGTAACACTTGGCCGTGACATTTTTGCCGGCCGCCTTGACACGGGCAGACGAAATAATGCGCCCGTCAGCCTGGGCCTGGATGCGCACCTCAAACAACTGCTGGGGGATAAGCTCCTTGAGTTTGGTGACCAGCCCCAGGCCTTTATCATATGCGCGCTCTTTATGCACCATGCATGAGAAAGCATCGCAAGGCTCGTCATTGATCAAGATGTCCAGGCGGGTGATCGAAGCTGCCATATATTCCTTAAATTCATAATCAATGGACCCATACCCCCTGGTGGCTGACTTGATCAGGTCATTAAAATCCACAATCACTTCGGAAAGAGGGATGTCAAAAAGGATTTTCATGCGGTCGCCGACAAATTCACTCTTTTGAAAAATCCCTCGTTTACGTTTGGCCAGTTCCATGACAGCGTCCATGTAGGTGACCGGCGTAAAAATAGACACCGCCAGGACCGGCTCTTCAATGCGGGTGACATCAGAACCATTGGGCAAGTCTGAGGGGTTTTCCAGGTCCATGACCGACCCGTCGCGCTTGATGATCTTATAACCGACATTAGGGGTGGTCAAAATCAGGTTCAAATCATATTCGCGCTCCAGGCGCTCCTGCACGATTTCCATATGCAAAAGCCCCAGGAACCCGCAACGGAACCCGTACCCGAAAGACTGGGAAGTCTCATGTTCATAAACAAAGCTGGGGTCAGAAAGCCGTAATTTATCAATGGCCTCGCGCAAAGGCGCGTAATCCCCGGCATTGACGGGATAGACACCGCAAAAGACCAACGGTTTTAGCTGGCGATAACCTTCTAACGGCTGGGCTGTCTGGCGTGCCAGTTCCGTCATGGTGTCCCCTACCCGCACTTCTTTCGGGTCGTGCAAATTGCAGGTGATATACCCCACTTCTCCGGTGGAAAGGCCCTTGACCGGCTGGATGCCGGGGGCAAAAATACCCACTTCCTGCACGTCAAAATCACGTCCCACGTTCATAAAACGGATGCGCACGCCGGGCTTGACAGCCCCCTCAAACACGCGCACATAAATAATGATGCCCTTGTAAATATCGTACTTCATGTCAAAAACCAGCGCTTTCAAAGGCGCTTGGGGGTCCCCCTCGGGCGCTGGTATAAACTTCACTATTTTCTCAAACAGCTCAGCAATGTTCAGGCCTTCCTTGGCGGACACCAACTGGATGTCCTCTGTTTTGAATTTGAGGATTTCCGTAAATTGACGCTTGGCCTCATCGATGTCCGCGTTGGCGATGTCTATCTTGTTGATCACCGGCAGGATTTCCAGGTTATTGTCAATGGCCAGATAATAATTGGCAATGGTCTGTGATTCCACCCCTTGGGTGACATCGATCAAAAGCAAGGCCCCTTCGCAGGCGCGCAAGGACTTTTCAACCTCATAAGAAAAGTCAACGTGGCCCGGAGTGTCGATCAGGTTAAAAATATACATCTGCCCATCCTGGGCCTTATAATCCAGTCGAACGGCCGAGGCCTTGATGGTGATGCCGCGCTCGCGTTCAAGGTCCATGTCATCCAGCATCTGATGGTGGAACTTACGCTCGTCAATGGCCCCCGCAAACAATAAAAACCTGTCCGCCAGCGTGGATTTGCCGTGGTCAATATGGGCGATGATGGAAAAGTTGCGGATGTTGGAATGTTTCATTCGACCTTCATCAATGGATCAATTTCATGATTTTATCAACAGTGCCTTCGACTGTTAGTCCGGTGGAATCAACGGTGATGGCATCGGGGGCTTTTTTCAAAGGGCCGACGGCCCGGGTAAAATCTTTTTGGTCACGCTCTTTCATGTCAGCGCGCAATTGGTCCAAATCAACGGGCTTGCCGGCCGCGATCAATTCTTTATAACGGCGCTGCACGCGTTCTTCCACATCAGCGTCCACATAAAACTTATAACGCGCATCCTTGAAAACAACCGTCCCCTGGTCACGTCCGTCTGTAACGATAGAGCGGCTCATGCCAATGGCCCTTTGCCAGGCGACCATGAGTGTCCTCACCCCCGGTGTTTTAGCAATATAATAGGTATTATTAGTCACTTCCGGGGCGCGGATCGCGACCGAAACATCTTCACCATCTAAAGTGATGTTCAATGAACCGTCAGGCATTTCTTTAAAAGTAATTTTGGTATTACGGGCCAGGGTCGTCAAAGCTTCTTCATCAGTCATGTCCATTTTTAAACGCAGGGCTTTTAAGGTCAACGCGCGGTACATCGCCCCGGTATCAAGATAGGAAATCCCCAGCCTTCCGGCCAAAGATTTGGCCACCGTGCTTTTGCCGGCCCCTGCAGGGCCATCCAAGGTGATGACGAATAACGATGAGTGTCCGGCATGAGGACCTAAATGTTCATTTGACATGGAATTTGTCCATTCGTTCCCGTTTTTCATTGGCTTGTTTAAAAATGTCCGTCAACACTTCCTGATCACGGGCCACTATGGCTTTGCGCATCGTGGCCAAAATCTTTACAGCTTCATCAAGGGCTTTCAGGATAGGCCTATGGTTGGACAACGCAATGTCCCTCCACACCTGCGGATCTGAGGCCGCGATCCTGGTCGTGTCTTTAAGCCCCTGGGTGGCATGTTCCAAGAAATTATCCGGCACGGCCTTCATCATGGCAAAAGCTGCCAAATGAGGAAGATGGCTGATATAGGCAAAAATCTGGTCATGTTCCTGGGGTGTCATCAATTTGACTGAGGAACCTAATTGTGTCCAGAATTGCTTTATTTTCTCACGGGCCAACCGGTTTGTCTTGTCTGTCGGAGTCATCACACAAGACCCTCCTTCAAAAAGTTGGGCATTGGCATTAGCCGGGCCCTTTTTCTCGGAACCAACCAAAGGATGGGAGCCCACGAACAAGAGAGAATGATGCAGTACTTTTTCTGCCCGTTCGACGATCGCAGTCTTGGTGCTTCCCAAATCCGTAATGATGCACCCGCGCCTGTTTTCCTTGCCTAATATTTCAATGAGGTCCAAAATCGAGTTGACAGGCGCGGCCAGCACGATCAAATCCGCGCCGACGATCCCTTTATTAAAATCTAAGGTACCCTCACTGATGGCGCCCAGATCAGTGGCCTCCCTTTAAGATGTTTCATGACGGCCAATGCCAACCACCTCACGGGCCAGGCCTTTTTTCTTGATGGCCAACCCCAAAGAAGCACCCATAAAGCCAACACCAACGATCGCTACCCTTCTAAAAAGCTCTTTACGATTGAACATATGTCCCCTTATGACTGTTACTAAAATTCCCTATCAACCGCCTGGGCCACGCGTTTGCAGGAGGCCATCAGTTCCTGAAATTTATCTGGCATCAAGGACTGCGCCCCGTCAGACAATGCTTCTTCAGGGTTTTCATGCACCTCAACCATCAACGCATCACAGCCAGCGGCGATCCCTGCACGGGCCCCGGCCGCCACATACTCCCATGAGCCTGTGCCATGGCTCGGGTCAACCACAACCGGCAAATGCGACAGGCGTTTGGCAACGGGCACGGCATTGATATCAAGCGTGTTACGCGTGGCGGTCTCAAAGGTGCGGATACCACGCTCACAAAGCATCACGTCGAAATTACCATTGGCAAGCAGGTACTCGGCAGACATCAACCACTCCTTGATGGTCCCGCTCATCCCGCGTTTGAGCATCACGGGTTTTTTAATGATACCGACCTCTTTTAATAAAGAAAAATTCTGCATATTGCGCGCCCCGATCTGCAGGATATCGACGTATTTGGCCAACAACTCCACCTGTCGGGTATCCATGACTTCGGAAATGGTGCAAATGCCCACTTCTTTTCCAACGGCCTGCAGGATTTTCAGGCCCTCCTCACCCAGACCCTGAAAGTCATACGGAGAAGTGCGCGGCTTAAAAGCCCCTCCGCGCAAAATATTAACACCCAGGGCCTTGACCTTCTTTGCAATCGACAACATACCTTCATAACCTTCCACCGAGCATGGACCTGCCATGACAGCGATTTTGGGCCCACCCACCGTTGTATTGTAAGGTAATTTAATAATGGTGTTTTCCTTCTTAAATTCACGGGAAACCAATCGGTACGGGGCCAGGACCTGCAGGACCTGTTCAACTCCTGGGAAAACTTCCAAAGGAATGACACGCAATGCGTCTTCAGGGCCGATAAAACCGATCACCGTTCGTTCCACCCCCCGCGAAATATTGGCTTTAAGGCCCAGCTTACCGGCGCGCTCGACAATGTGCTGGACATTGGCCTCAGTCGCATCCGGGCGTAAAATAACGATCATAATATCTCTCCCAATGTTTTTATAAACCGCTTGTTTTCCGGCGCACTGCCGATGGAGACACGAATGTACCCTTTTAAACCCCATACAGCCATGTCACGGACAATGACGCCTTTTTTAAGCAGGGAACCTGCCACCTGGGTGCTGTCTTCCCCAACATGGACCAAAATAAAATTCGTAAAACTCACTTCATAAGCAACACTCAAACTTTCAAGGGAACGGTAAAGATACTGCCTTTGCTCCTCCACCTCTTTGGCGATATTACGGTAATACGGCTCATCCCCCAGGACAGCCAGGGCCGCGGCCTGGGCCATGCTGTTGACGTTAAATGGTTCTCGCAAGCGGTCTAAAATACCAATGACCTCACGACTGGCGATCCCGTAACCGATGCGAAGCCCTGCTAATCCATACATTTTTGAAAATGTACGGGTGATCATCACTTGGGGGTATTTCTTCATCAAAGCCAGGGTATTGGGGTAATCTTTGGCCCGCACATATTCAAAATAGGCCTCGTCGAAAAACACCAGGGTGCTTTTAGGCACAGACCGTAAGAAATCCTCGGCCTGACGCTGGGTAATATAGGTCCCGGCCGGATTATCCGGGTTCCCGATAAATATGATCCTGGTGCGCGCATTGACCTTG
>CAYZLU010000144.1:0-6256 GCA_964479285.1 uncultured Planctomycetales bacterium
CTGCCAAAACCGGCAATCAATATTCTTTTAGACATTATACAAATCGACCTTATAGGATGATAAGTTGCCACGGATCCATTCGATTGTTTCTTTTAAACCCTCTTCAAGGGTGAATTGTGGTTTCCATCCTGTTAATTTCAAGAGTTTGGTGTTGTCACAACGCAAACGTTCTACTTCAGTCTTTGCCCCTCGCAAACGAAGAGGGTCCTGAACAATCCTGATCTTCTTTTTTGTCAAACGTGCGATTAACTCAGTTAATTGCCCAACAGAGATCTCCGTATTCATGCCGATATTAACGACCTGCCCAACGGCTTTTGAAGAACGGGCGAGCTCCCAAAATCCTTGAACAGTATCGGCCACATGGGTCAAATCACGGGTAGGAGAGGTATTGCCCAATTGGATTTGTTTTTTACCACTTAACACCTGTGTAATAATGGTCGGAACAACAGCACGGGCAGATTGACGCGGGCCATAGGTATTAAAAGGGCGCACGACTTTCACAGGCAGGCCGAAGGAACAGTAATAGCTCATAGAAATCTGGTCAGCAGCGATCTTTGTCGCGGCATAAGGGGACTGCCCAACAGAGGGGTGCTTTTCATCAATGGGCACATATTGCCCGGTGCCGTAAGTCTCACTGGTCGAGGTCACCAACAGATTTTTAACACCCAAATCCTTGGCTGCCTCAAGAACATTGTAAGTCCCTTCCACATTTGTCTTGATATACGCCAGCGGAGAAAGATAAGAATAAGGAATACCAATAAGGGCTGCTAAATGAAAAACCGTGTCACATCCTTTCATCGCTTTAAAAACCGAATCAAAGTCCCTGATGTCCCCGGTGATAACTTCAATCTTTTTAAGAACAGAACTCCCTTCAAGCCATCCCCAATGGTTCTTCGCGTTATAACGTACAAAAGCTTTGACTTTGTATCCACGACGAACACATAATTCGGTTAGATGTGAACCGATAAATCCACCGGCACCTGTAATAAGGATTTTCTTCATGATTGATTCACTTTCTTCGCCCAAAAACCTATACCTGGGATCCCCTCGAGCCAACGATGCATTTCAATAACTCTCCTGATGTGGGGCTTAAGATTGTAATAAATGATCCTCTTTTCCTGCCATAAAATTCTTAACACATTAAACCAAAAATATTTCTTATTCCACAACACTCCCAATAATCGACAAGCAGCTTTTAACCGTAAGCAATAGAGACTCGTAACAAACCAATCAGTAGCAGCAAGGCACATATTGTCCAGGATTCTTTGCACAACATATTTTGCCACATCTTTCCCAAAAACCTCCCACCTCTTCTGTATTTGCCAATCGTTTAATAAACCCAGTGTTGATTCAAACCCGATGTAGCCCTGGAACGTCTCATATCGGTTTAATTATCCTTCATGACGACTCCAGTACATAATAGCTGTATCATCAAAACCAGTTATCCCAAAAGGGACTATCCCATATAAATGACTAAATTCGACAAACGGATGGTATCCTCCCATGCGTATAAACTCTTCTCTCTTAAAAGCAAAAATACTTCCGGGGGCCCTATACATTATTCCTGGTGAGTTCACGCTTAGCGTGCTAAGCGCAAGCAAATGTCCCGGCATATAGCGTGGACGGTAATTGGTAGTTCTTGGTCCCTCTGGCAAAAAACGACCAGAGCTATCCATATCTTTGACATACCCCGCGGCACTCGTACAATCTGGATTACTTTCAAATAAAGCGACCATTTTTTCAACATAATCGTCTGCAATAAGATCATCATCTGACTGGTACCAGACAAATTCTCCTGTTGCAGCTTTTAATCCTGCGTTCAGGCAAACCCTGTTCATGTGCCCTGGATCATCTTCCCGATACTGGTTCTCCTTAAAATGAACGATCTTGACCCTATTGTCTTTCTTTTCTAACCCTGTAATATAATCGTATACTTCAGGAATAGCCCCATCATTCACAATAATTATCTCGATGTGAAGGTAGGTTTGACGGAACATGGCCCCTAACGCTTCCTTTAGAAACGTCAAACGGCAATAGGCCATTGTAATAATACTAAAAAGCGGTTTGGTCATAATAGGTGATCCTCGTCCCTTCAGAATCGATTTTAAAATGCATCCGATAAAGGTCTCCTAAGGCTTTAGCTACGTCCACCTGCTTGTCAGGTTTAACAACGAACAAAAGAAAACCCCCGCCACCTGCGCCAAGCAATTTTCCGCCGATGGCGCCTGCTTTGCGCGCGCGTTCGTAATAATCATCGATTTCGATCGATGATATTTCTTCCGTAATGCTTTTCTTAAGGAGCCAACCTTCGTGGAGGATCTCACCGATCCTATTCAAGTCCTGGCCGTCTGAAATGACCTGGGCCAAAGGGATTGTGAGGTCCCGCATTTTCTGAAGTGTCTCAAATTTCTCTGACGTCCTTGCTTTTTGGCTCTGCAAGACCTCATGCGCGTCCCGTTTAAGCCGTGTGTAAAACAACATCATGTGGTCTTCCATTTCCTGCTTAAAAACAGGGTCATAAAAAACAGGCTCAACCAAGACTTTTTCGTTAGAATAAAATGAAAACGTATTCAAACTCCCATAAGCTGCGGCATAATGGTCCTGCTTGCCAATACTACGCTTGAGCATATCAACTTCAATATGCGCTGCTGTTGAAGCTAATGTATGTTTAGTGACCATCTGCCCCTTTAATGCATACAGGGCATGGAGCAACCCCACCGCAAAAGAACTGGAAGACCCCAAGCCTGTGTTCGCCGGAACATCAGCAAAGGTCGTTACTTCAACAGGAAAATCAATATTCATCAACCGGAATGTTTCACGAACGATAGGATGTTCAATCTCATCAATCGAATCCTTAAATTCAACCTTGCTCCAGCCGATCCGGTACTTGTGATCAACAATGCCAATCTGCCTTTTGACCGCGACATAAACGTATTTATTGATACCGCAGCTTAAAACCCTGCCCTGTTCCCTGGCATAAAAATCCCGAAGATCTGTACCTCCACCGACAAAACTTATCCGAAATGGCGTCCTCGAAATAATCATACCCTTTTCTCCAATACTACCTGTCGTTTATTCAATACCAATAACATAACGCCGTATCCCTTCCTCAATATTGATCCGTGCATTCCAACCAAGAACACTATTAAATTTGGACATATCAGCCCAAAAATTTGCTGTCGGTTGAATATTGATCTGCTGCAGTTGTTTAGCAAATTCCGGTTGCCTCCCCATGGCTTTTTCAATGCTCTCACAGACCTTCCATACCGCGACGGACTGTCCCGATCCAAGATTATAAATACCCGTCGGGACATTCTTACGCACAGCCAATGCCAGCGCTTCGGCAATATCATCCACATAGATAAAATCATTCGCATTACCAGGGGTCTTGACTGCCGGCCTTTCCTGTTTACGTAATGCTTCTGCTAAGAGCGGAATAATAGACCCCGACCGTTGACCAGGGCCATACACATAAAAGAACCTCATCCAGACAAAAGTAATCCCATTCTTTGCCGCCAACATTTCACCAAAATCAGCAAGAGATCGCTTGGCCCAAACAAAATACGAGCTTGAGGATACTGGATCACTCTCACGGCACAATCCAAAGGACTTCCCATATTCCCAACAACTTCCAGCAGCAACAATCTTACGGCATCCACATTCCTCTACTAATAAACGCAATAAGGCAACACTACGCTTCAAATTACAAAAAGATGTCTCAAAACTATAATCTGGGATATCTTGCCAGGCCAAATGGACACAGGTATCAGGACGGATATGTTTAAGTCTTTTCGCCAACTCCTCCTCGTCGTTTAGGTCAACCAAAATCACCTTGATAAAATCAGGTAATCCTTGCGGTTGATTGCGGCAAATTACATAAATTTCATCGGTCGGAGATAATTGTAACGCTAATCTCTGCCCTACAAAACCAGTCACACCTGTCACAAGAATTCTCATAATACTACCATTTAACCTAAAGGCATAAAGCCCCTTCACCTTCTAAAAATGCTTTCAATGTTGGGGCATCCGTATCTTTTGATGAAACGATTGGCTCTCCTTCTAAAGGCCACGGGATATCGATTTGAGGATCATTCCACAATATTGTCCGCGCACTTTCTGGATGGTAGGGTGTATCCATCTTATAAAGAAGTGTTGTATTGTCTAAAAGAGTGCACATCCCCATGGCCAATCCCTTGGGAATATACAATAACTGTGGATTGTCCATGGAGAGCACAACACTCTCACACCATCCAAAAGTCGATGATCCCTGCCTAAGGTCTAAAAACCCTAAAAATATTTTCCCCTGAGCAATCCGTACTAATTTGGTTTCCGCGTAGGGGGGGCGTTGAAAATGCATTCCTCGTACTGTCCCTTTCTTTGAGGAAAATGAATGGCTCTCCTGGATCCATTGCGATACCAAACCTTGGGCAGCAAAAGCGTCTTTGTCATAGGTCCGCACAAAATAACCACGATGGTCATGGTGCGGGGTCAAGTCAACCTTATAAAGACCCTCTATTTTTAAAGGAATAAATTGCATACCGTGAATTTCCTCATCTTTTAGAAAAAATCTGTGGGTCTTTGGGAAACAGCATAATATATTTACCCGAATATCCCCGTCGATCACACTCATTAATGATCTCTTGGCTGAAATTCCAAGCTAAAAGAAGGATAAAATCAGGTTGCAAAGCCAACCCTTGATCAAGCGATACGATGGGAACATCACCTGCAGGTACCATCCAACCCTGCTTAAGCGGATTATTATCGATAATCGCTTGGAGATTTTTTTTGCCTATTTGGCAAAAATTCAAGATCGTAGAGCCTCGTGCCGATGACCCAAACCCAATGATCTTTTGACCATTCAAATTACCTAGCAGGGCAATCGTCTTTTCTCGGTGTTCCTTGGCCCTTTGCGCAAATCTCTCCCAAGTGGATTGTCTATTAATATTGCCCTCATCTTCCTCTTTGAGATATTCCTGATAACCAGCTTCCAACGGTCGTTCTATTTTTGAAAAATAAACAACTATAGCCCCGCCGCTTATCGGACTTTTATCAATGGCGAACGGAAAAAGACCATGCTTATTCAACAAATTTTTAAATGAATGTAATGTAAAATAACAAAGATGTTCATGGTAGATGGAATCATATTGTAATTCTTCAGCAATGACCTTCCCGCTATGGAATTCAATTACACCTACCCCATCCTCTGATAAAGCTTCAGCAATCCCTTTAATCGCACCATGAAGATCGCTGACATGCGCAATGACATTACGTGCGATGACAACCTTAGGTCGGCCATACTGGCTTACGATACGTTTCGCGCAAGCAAGGTCCCAATAGGCACAATCGGTAGGTACCCCTTTCTGCAAAGCTATATCTACGATGTTCTTTGCAGGCTCGATGCCCATAACCCGCATCCCCAGCGCCAAAAATTGTTTCAAGACCGTCCCATCATTGGAAGCAATTTCTATTACAAAATCTTGATGCCTAAGGCCCACCCAGTCGCATACGCGTTTAGCAAAAACAGTTGCATAATCATGTGTTCCTTTTGCAGTGCCTGTGACCCAGAAATAATGATCAAATAAAATCTCCTTAATTATAGTTTCCTTTAATTGAAACAAAAAACATTTTTGACAAAATGCTGTTGATAATGGGAATCGATGTATTTCTTGCTCCCTGGAGCGAACAAAAGAATTAGCTAAAGGATGATTTCCCAAATCAAGTATATCAACGATGCCTTCGTACCCGCAAGCACGGCATGTCTGGATGGTTTCAAAATTTAATCCTGGCATAAATCTTTCTCTTTTTATTAAGACTGTTTGACTTCAATAGCAACTTGTTGACGCCAATAATCAAGGGTATCATTGAGGATAGTATCAAAACTGATCTTCGGTGCCCATCCTGTCACATCTACAAAATCCTTTGGATCACAAATCAGCCTCGGCACCTGGGTCGGACGGACATATTTGGGATCAATCTCATATTTGATGTTCTTGACTTGTGACATTGCAATTAACATCTCCAGTGCTTGGCGAAAAGTAAATATATGGCTTTCCTTCTCAGTCCCGATAATGTACAACTCGCCTGGTTTGCAATGTTCGACAGCCAGCCAATAAGCCTCGACCATGTCCTTGACATGCGTGAAATTGCGGCGATCATCAAGGTGCCCGACCTTCATGAGGGGCCCTTGTAGGCCTTTTTCAATACGGGCAATTTGGTAGGCATACCACGGTATCCCAAAAACTTTGTCTCGACGAGG
>CAYZLU010000145.1:0-6233 GCA_964479285.1 uncultured Planctomycetales bacterium
GCTTTTTTAGCTGCCTTTGCTATTTTTAAAATGTGAGCGGATAAATTCATGTTCCAAATCCCCGTCTAACAGCTTTTCATTATTTTCAATAAAATACGTGCCAATGGCCTCCCCTGCCACCACCCGCACCAAAACATCTTTAATATCACCAGCAGTGATCACACAGGACACACGCGCGCGGGTGGCGATCTTGACAGCGTCAATTTTAGCACGCATACCCCCGCGGGCCATATGGATATTTTTTGTACCGCCGGCGAACCCTTCAATTTCTGAAGTTATTTCCCTGATCTCTTTATATACCTTCTTGTCCGCGTCATATAACCCTTCCACATCAGAAAGGATCACCAGCAAATCCGCGTGCAAGAGGCTTGCCACCAACGCTGATAATTTATCGTTGTCCCCGAATTTAATTTCTTCGGTGGATGTTGTGTCGTTTTCATTAATGACCGGCACCACTCCTTTTTCCAAAATGGCTTCCAGGGTATGGCGGGCGTTTAAAAAGCGTGCACGATTATCAAAATCATCCCAAGTCAAAAGCACCTGGCCGCACTTGAGGGCGACCTTACGGAACAACTCACTGTAAAACCGCATCAAAGCCGCCTGCCCAATGGCCGCCCGCGCCTGCAGCTGGGCCAATTCCGTCGAGCGCTTGGTCTCACCTAACTCCCCCATGCCCAAAGCAATGGCCCCGGAAGAAACCAGTACCACTTCAACGCCTGCTTTATGTAATTGGCTGATTTGCTTGCACAATGCAGACAGTTGGGCCGTCTTCGGCCTCATCTGAGAATCTGCAATCTGGCTGGAGCCAAGCTTAACAACAATACGTTTAATAGGTCTTTGAAAGGTGCGGATCATATTTTATTTATCATAAATTTTCAATATTTTACCAACAACAGAAAAAACTATAAGAAACACTACAAGTGACGAACCCATTATAAGCAATGCTTTGTTGGAGTACGAAAATTCTCCACTCCGACTTGTCCCCCAAGTAACATCATCTTTGAAGTGGGGAAATATAAAAAAGATCATAAATAAAATACAACCTAACGTAACAGCCAAAGCGATCCATAAAGTAATTCTTTCTTTATCGGACATAATATTATCTTGAAATTAAGTATCGCATCCCATAAATAATTGGGGACAGCGCCCTATTTTTTAGGTCTCCCAGCCTTTTTCGTATGTAAGATAATACCAAACTTTTGTTCAATTGAGGAGATAAATTCTTCTGTAGCTACCACCCCTCCTTTTTTAGTCTTTTCTCTTATTATATTGTTTATTACGCTGTCTTCTTGCTTTAAATAATCTTTCCAGCCATCTTTGTCAGGCATCAATCCACTGACATCAATTGTTCGTATAATAGAGTTCTCTTCTAACCCCAAGTGCACCTTTGCGCTTGACCAAATGTAATCACTGGCATCTTCTACCATGTTGACTCTGACAGGGTTTTGCTCTACATATCGGACAGCCCTCAATAAATGCGTCTCATCCAATACACTTGAATAAAACCGCCCTTGCCATAAATGCCCTGTTCTCTTGCTTTTTTTGTTCTTATATTGGCTATAACGCATATGCGTCATGTTAAGAAACAAAGACAAATTTTCCTTACTTCGAGGTATAACTATAAAGTGAACATGATTTGTCATTAGGCAATAGGCGATAATATCAATATTATATTTGCCAGCATATTTTTCGATCCAATAACTGTAACATTGAAAATCCACCCTACTTTCAAATACATTTTGACAATAGTTCCCCCGTTGTGTGACATGATGAGGCATCCCTTCAACAACTAATCTTGATCGGCGTGGCATACGTATTCCTATGTTTTGGGGGATTAAAAAGTAGTTTAGAAGAATTACTACTTCCGATGGGGGAATCGGAATAAATCTTGATATTTTACTAAATAATAGGGCGCTGTCCCCTATTTTTTAGAGCAATGATCTGATCGCCGCCAAAAGCTTGTCCAGACCTTCTTTGTCTTTGGCCGAAATGGGGATAATGTCCTTGGTGACTTTGCGTTTGAAACGGGTTAAGTTCTTTTTGGCGTCGGGTAGGTCCATTTTATTGGCGACCAGGATACGGTGCTTATGCAAAAGCTCTTCGCTGTACAAATCCAGTTCTTCACAAATTTTATAATAATCATCGACAGGATCGCGGCCTTCGCTGCCGGACATGTCGATGACATGCACCAGGATCTTAGTGCGCTCCGCGTGTTTGAGGAACTGGTGACCCAGCCCCTTGCCTTCATGGGCGCCTTCGATCAAACCAGGCAGATCAGCCACCACAAAATTTTTGTCCTCATCATCGTCATCCTTAACGATGCCTAAGATCGGGGCCCTGGTCGTAAAAGGATAATTAGCTATCTTGGATTTGACCTTGGAGATCCCGCAAATTAGCGTTGATTTGCCGGCATTCGGGAATCCCACGAGTCCCACATCCGCGATGATCTTTAACTCTAAACGTATAGTGCGCTTTTCACCGGGATGGGGAGGCAGTACCGTGCGGTTGTGGTTATTCCCCCGGCCGCCTTCACCCCCACGGGCCACGATCACAGAGTCCCCGTGCACATTTAAATCGCGGATCAATAAATCCGTATCAAAATCCCACAGGACCGTCCCCACGGGAACGCGCAAAATACAATCCTCACCCCTTTTGCCGGTTTTATTGTTACTGCTGGCATGCCCGCCGCTTTTGCCCACATAATGCTGTTGAAAGCGGTAATCCAAAAGGGTGTGCAAATTGCGGTCTGCCTCAAAGACAATATTGGCACCTCGACCGCCATCTCCCCCATTACAAATGGGATAACGCGTGTACTTATCGCTATAATGGCTTTCGCAGCCTTTACCGCCATTACCCGCTTGGACTTCAATACGTGCCTGATCAACAAATGCCATAATAAAATAAAAATAGGGGACAGCGCCCTATTTAATAGAAATAGGGCGCTGTCCCCTATTTTTAATTAAACAGAAATTTTGGCGATCTTAACGGTTGTCAAATCCTGGCGATGGCCATGGGTACGCGCGGAATCTTTGCGCTTGCGGTACTTGTACGCAATGACCTTGGGAGCGCGCATTTGATTGAGGATTTCAGCCTTGACCTCAACATCCTTCAAATACGGCGTGCCTAGTTTTACATTCTTGCCGTCCGAATAGAGCAAGACTTTGTCCAAAACAATGTTCTGGCCTTTTTCATAATCCAGACGATTGGCCTTGATGATATCACCTTCACTGACTTTAAATTGACTATTCCCCACCTGGACCACTGCAAACATAGATATCTCCTTAATAAACACTTTTAAAAGTAGGCTATTATACAGGGAATCGATATTTAGTCAAAATGTTTAATTAATCTTCACCTTGCCCCTGCCTTCGCAATAAGGACAGCTGTGAAATTCCAGGGACTCGATCGTCTTGCCTGTTCGCGCGCGGGTCATTTCCACGAGACCTAACTGGGAAATACGGTTGACTTCGGTCTTGGCATGGTCCTTGACCAAACCATCTCGCAGGGCATTAAGCACCTTGCGTTTGTGTTCTTCACGGTTCATATCGATAAAATCGATAACAATGATGCCGCCCAAATCCCTCAAACGCAGCTGGCGTGCGATCTCGGGAGCGGCCTCCATATTGACCGCGAAAGCCGCGTCCTCCGGCGTGCCTTTGCTTTTAAAACGGCCGCTGTTAACATCAACGACTGTCACACCTTCCGTTGGTTCGATCACCACATAAGCGCCTGATTTCAAGTATACCTTGGGCTCGTAAATTTTATCCAGCTCGCGCGCCACATTTTTGGCCTCAAACAATGTCTGGGGCCCCGGGTGATAGTGGATCTTGTCCATGACCTCAGGCCCAATCAAATTCTGGGCAAATTTGCGCATTTTTACAAATTCATCTTTTGAATCAATGATCACATGCTGGACATCATCTTTGAGTAAATCCCGGATGACCTTCCAGATCAAAGAACCCTCTTCATAAATGAGGGCAGGAGGCTGTTTTTTCTTGGACAATTCCCGGATCTCCTGCCATTTATTGACCAAGAATTTGGAATCACGGAAAATTTCTTTTTCTCCCTGTTCCATGGAAGCCGTCCGGATAATAAACCCGCCGCTTTTGGAAAAAGTAAATGTTTTTAAAATGTCCCGCAGGCGCTGGCGTTCTTCAGGTTTATCGATTTTCTTGGAAATACCACTATGCTTGTCCACCGGCATATAAACCACAAAACGTCCGGCAAGACTTACATGGGTGGTGAGCCTTGCCCCTTTAGTACCAAAGGGGTCTTTGACGACCTGCACTAAGATTTCCTGGTCTTTCTTTAAGGGCAATTCATTCTTGTCTTTTGGGGGTGGACGTCTGTCATTGGTGGGTGCCTCTGGAGCCTGACTGGCCTGGGGCTTATGAAAAATCATGTTAAGGATTTTCCGGGGTGCACTGGGTTCTTCCTCGATTTTCTCAATATCATTGAGAAAAGGATTGTCCGCGTCAGTCAAATACAAAAAGCCGTTTTTTTCCTGACCGATGTTGACAAAGGCCCCGTTAATCGAAGGCAGGATGGACTCGACCTTGCCTTTGTAAATATTGCCAAGCATGGATTGGTGGCGGTCAAGCTCAATATAAAAATCATCCAGCTTGCCATCTACCAAAATAGCCACGCGCCTTTCATCCTGTGCGACTTGAATAAGAATTTCTTTAGACACAGTTTCCTCTCCTTTTAGGACCCCGCTGTTTTGCCACTAACGGCAAAGCGAGGCTTTAATGTGTTAAGTAAAATGATCCCATCACACGAAGGATGAAAACTATCGGATTGCATCATGGGCTGTTTTATCATCAGCCTTGATGATGTGCGGCGTCAAGAAGATCAGCAATTCGGTTTTAGTTGCCGTGGTGTTGGTGCTGCTGAAAAGCTTACCCAACCAAGGAATGTCCCCCAAGAAGGGGACTTTATTCTTGGTTTCGTTCTTGGTATCGCTGATCAGACCTGCAATCACCAGGGTCTTACCATCTTCCACCATCACCTTGGTCTGGATGGTTCGATCACTGAGTTCCGGTATTTGCACGGGCGGGTTTGAACCCGAGGCCTGCTGCAATGTCACCAGTTGATCGATCGCTGATATATCTGGATGCAAATCCAATGTTATCCATCCCGCGTTATTCACATGTGGCGTAACCTCAAAATTGATGCCAATAGGCGTAAAAGTATATCCCGAAATTTGCTGCTGCCCGCTAGTCGAGTTAAATGAATACTGCGGCATCGGATATTGAAGCCCGACATTAAATGAAACTTTTTCATTGTCCAGAGTCACGACACGCGGATTTGAAAGGGTCCGCGTATGCTGGTGCGTGCTCAAAGCAGCAAGGGTAGCGGAAAGCGAAGTAGCATTGATTGTCCCATAAGAAAATCCTGTCGTTGTCGATGATGCTAATGATGGCTGAGTTTCGGATGATAGATTAGCGGCTGTAGTTGGAAAGAATGAAGTAGTCCCCAACTGCCCCGGAACCCCTCCCCTTGACTGGGTAAAAGGAAAAATCGTCGGGATGGCAGCCCCTGTGAAACTTCCTTGAAGCACCCAATCTATGCCCAAACTATCGTTATTATTCAAATCTGTTTCAATGACCTTGGTTTCAATCATCACCTCTGGGGTGATGGTGTCAAGAGACTTAATGACACCAGAGATCAATTCCAAATTACTTTCCAGTTCCCTGATAATGATCGAATTAGTGCGTTCGTCAAAATTAATAAAACCCCGTTTAGTGATCAATTTATCAATGACCTTCATCACATCCTCGGCCTTGGCGAAGGAGAGAAGAAAGGTTTTTGAAACCAGGGGTTCCTGGCTTTCCAGGGCCAGAGAATCTTCACGGTACTTTTTCAACTTTTCGACGGACATCACCGTGATGATGTTGTCCTTGCGGACAAAGCCATACCCATAGGTGGAAAGGATCACATCCAGGGCCCTCTGCCAAGGGACATCCTTTAACTCCATATTCACCACACCTGTCACCTCAGGTGCGGCCACAATATTCACCCCGCTCTTAAAAGCCAGTACTTTTAATACATTCCTGATATCCGCGTCCTGAAAATCTAGGCTTACAAGGGCCGTCACAGGAGACAAACTGGCCCGGGGAAGCACACTTGCCGCGGATACACTGGAGGCGGCTCCATCAGCCCAAACCATCTGCACAGAAGCCGAAACCATGACCAACATGACTAAGCAGGATGCACGCCTAATCACCACATCC
>CAYZLU010000146.1:0-6133 GCA_964479285.1 uncultured Planctomycetales bacterium
CGGCACCCCGACAATGGCTGCTTTGTTCATTTTTAATGAAGCAAGCAAACGGTCGACCATCACACTGCCAACAAAAGGCCTGGCCGCATCATGTACTAATACAATGTCCGTATCAGGCGCGAGCGCCCTTAAACCGCATTTGACCGAATCAGAACGCGTAGCACCGCCCGCCACCACTGCGTGTACTTTCTTAAATGGACGGGTTACGCGGACAAATTGAAATAAAAACGCTTTAACCCCGACAACAACCACACGATCAATGCCAGGATGATTTTCAAAAACTTTCAAACAATAGGTAATTAACGGTTTACTTTTAAGCATAACTAATGCCTTAGGGATCTTGGCGTTCAATCGGCTGCCTGCACCCGCAGCTACAACGATGACTTCTGTCTTCACTATATTTTAACTCCCCCCAACCCCCCTTTATATAAAGAGGGGGAAAAGTAGCGCCAAATAGTCCTCGTGCTATTGCCGTTCCATCTTTGCGAAGATCATGCGGCCGGCCTGGGTCTGCAAGGCTGAGGTCACATACACCTTAGCAGTCTGGCCAAGGGCCTTTCGTCCGTCGCTGACAACAACCATGGTCCCGTCTTCCAGGTAACCGATGGCCTGGTTAGCTTCTTTACCTTCCTTCAAAAGGCGGATCTCCAACTCCTCACCGGTAAACACCACCGGCTTGACCGCGTTGACCAAATCATTGATGTTAAGCATTTCAATGCCCTGGATCGAGGCGATACGGCTCAAATTAAAGTCTGTCGTGCAAATACGGGCGTCCATGAGTTTGGAAAGCTTGACTAATTTTAAATCCACGGCTTCGGGTCCGGTAAAATCATCCTCATGGATGCGCACATCGGCCGCGGAATCTTTTTGCATTGATTTTAGGATTTCCATGCCGCGGCGGCCGCGCTGGCGTTTGGTATCATCCTCGGAATCCGCTAGGCGCTGTAATTCATGCAGCACAAAACGGGGCACCACCAGGCGCCCGCCTAAGAAACCGGTCTTAAAAATATCTCCGACACGCCCGTCGATAATGGCAGAAGTGTCCACCAGCACAACACCGTCTTTTAAATCCTGACGTTTAAAACGCACATAGGGGATAATAAGGTTAAACTAATCCTTCCCACGCAGCGCCATGACAGCACCCAGATAAGAAAATGCCAGGGTCAAGATCACCCTCAAGATGGGTTTAAGGACGTCACCCAAAGGCAGCAGTGAAATGATGTCTGAAACTAAATTGGCCATAAAAATACCTAGCATCAGGCCAAAAACCATGCTGGAAAGGCCGCGCACCGAGACCTGTTTTAAATTTGCTTCAATAAATATAAAAAAGGCCGCGCCCAAAAGGCAAATAATTACACCTGCCAAAGGATTTTGGTTAATGACGCCAATTTGATAGCCGATAATGGCACTGATAATTAAGAAAAAAATACGAATGAATAACAACGTCATGAACTCCTCCTATGTAGCCCGCGTTTATACTATTGCAAATTTGATAACCTGCATACCACAGAGAGTGGCAGGCCTCCCACCAAGGGAGGGGAATAACTCTATAATTTATCTAATGCTTCCCTAACTGTTGCTACTGAAATCAGTTTGATATTAGACGGCTTAAAATCACTTTTATTCTTCAAATTATTCTTAGGAACAATGCAACGGGTGAATCCCAGTTTCTGAGCTTCATTGACCCTGGAAGCGATTTGGGCCACACTCCTTACTTCCGCTGAAAGGCCGACCTCTCCCAAGATGGCCGTGTCATGGGGGACAATCTTGTCCAATAATGCGGACGCGACTGCCAAACTGACACCCAAATCCGCGGCCGGGTCCATCACCTTAACACCACCGACAACATTCAAAAAAATATCCTTGTCCCCCAGGTTAAGCCCCAACCGTTTTTCCAGGACTGCCGCCAATAAAGACAACCGGTTAGCATCAAAACCCTGTGTTTTCTGGCGTACCATGCCAAAAGCGCTACGGGCGACCAGACCCTGGATTTCAACCAAAAAAGGCCTTGTCCCCTCTAAGATCGGCACCACGACAGAACCGGAAGAATCGTGGGGCCGTTCACAAAGAAAAATTTCTGAAGGGTTCAGTACCTCCTGTAATCCAGCGGCTGTCATTTCAAAGACGCCAATTTCATTGGTGGAACCGAAACGGTTCTTATTGGCCCTTAAAACACGATAGGACGAATAACGCTCACCTTCAAAGTAAAGCACACCGTCAACCATGTGCTCGAGGACCCGCGGGCCCGCCAGCATGCCTTCCTTGGTGACATGTCCGATGAGAAAAAGGGCCATCCCCCGTGATTTAGCTACCTGGGTTAAAACCGCAGCACTTTCCCTGACCTGTGCCACGGAACCGGGCGAAGAAGAAAGTTCAGCTAAATGCACCACCTGGATCGAGTCAATAATCACCACTTGAGGCGTTAATTCATGGATATAATCAACAATTGTTTGAACGTCGATCTCATTGACAATAAAAAAATTTTCATTGGCTGTCTGAGCCACCCTGTCCGCACGCATCTTTGCCTGTTTGACAGACTCTTCCCCGCTGATATACAAGACTTTTAATCCCGCCCGCGCCAGGGCACAGCCGACCTGTAAAATAATCGTCGATTTACCGATGCCGGGGTCCCCGCCGATCAAAGTCACTGAGCCGGGCACAATGCCCCCACCCATGACCCTGTCAAACTCTCCAATGGCCGTCAAATAGCGCTTATCCTGATGAATATCTACTTCTTTTAAAAGAACAGGCACCGCTCTATCTAAAACAAGCTGAGCACGCACACCCGACTGCTCCACATTCCCTGCCCCAGCACGGATAGTTTCTTCAACATACGAATTCCACTCCTCGCAATTAGGGCATTTTCCCACCCAACGCGGGGATTGAGAACCACAATTTTGGCAAACGAATATCGTTCTGGTTTTCATGATGCAGGCTTGGGCCGGTAGAGCAGTTTCCAGGGGTTGCCTTTTAAGTCTGTCGTGAGATCATCAAGATTGTTATAAATAGACTCATCGGTAAGCAATTTGCCCAATGTCCCTCGCCCCTCTTTTAGATCTGTGCCCACTGCTGCGAACCCTTCCAGGGCGCTTTCCAAGGATTTCTTATTCTTATCAGTCAAAATACCATTATTAACACTATCAACGGTAATGACCAGCTTGGACATCAGGGTATCGACCTGTTCTGCAATTTTTTCAATAGGTACAGGGTCTTGTCCGACAACCACACTGTCATCCTTGATCACTTCCGTTGAAGCACCAGGGATAATTTCGAGATATTTTTCTCCCAAAATACCCAGTTGATTGATCGTGATTTTGGAATCTGCAGGAATGGCAATATCGTCCTTGATCCAAACCTTGACCCTGACCTTGGTTTTTTTACCGTCTTGATCATCGACAAACACCTGCATTTTTTTGACCAGGCCCACCTCCACCCCGGCCAGACGCACGGGGGCCGCCTCACGCAAGCCGCTGGCAAAACCAAAAACCACCTGGATATGACGGCCCTTCTCAAAAATGGAAAGATCACTGATGGATATGATAAAAAAACTTAACGCCAATAGCGCCATCAACACAAAAGAGCCGACCTTCAGTTCCAATCCGTTGTCTCGAGACATAATCAGTTCTCCATGGTGTGAGAATATTAAACTCTAAATCCTAAATTCTAAACTCTAAACAATGACAGAAATTTTAAACTCTAAATCACCAAAACTATTTTGATTTTTGAATTTTTGCTCATTTGAATTTGTTTAGAGTTTAGGATTTAGTGTTTAGAATTTCTCCTATTAAAATCATTTAACATGCCCAAAAATCAAATTCTCGTCTTCAGTGATGGGCCCATGCGCCTCACCGTGTATAAACTGCTGGATCACCGGATGCTTGGAGTTCTTGATTTCTTCTGGCTTACCGTCGGCAATGACCTGTCCCTTATAAAACATGGCAATCGAATCCGCCACCTGATAGGCAGAATTCATGTCATGCGTAACAATAATGGAGGTGACTTTAAGCTTGTCGCGCAGTTCAATGATCAAATGGTTGATCGCGGCCGCGGTGATAGGGTCAACTTCGCTGGTCGGCTCGTCGTATAAAATGATATGCGGTTCCATGCACAGCACCCGTGCCAAGCTCACGCGTTTTCTCATGCCGCCGGAAAGCTGGGAAGGCATCATGTCTTCCACGTCTTTTAAACCCACCAGGCCAAGCGCGTCACGCACCCTGTCCTGGACGGTCTTTTTATCCAGGTTCATGAACTCATTAAGTACAAAACCGACGTTTTCCCCGACATTCATGGAATCAAACAAAGCTCCGCCCTGGAACACCATCCCGATCTCCATGCGCAAACGGTCGTATTCTTTCTCATTGAGATTAGTGACTTCCACCCCATTGATCTTGATCGAACCGCTGTCCGGACGGATCAGGCCAACAATATTCTTTAAAAGAACACTTTTCCCCACACCCGAGCGCCCGATAATGGCCTTGGTCTCACCACGGCGCACCGTCAGGCTCATATTATTGAGTATCATCTGCGCGCCGAAAACTTTATATAGGTTACGTATTTCGATCATTTATCTTCACAACTCCACTTACTGGTCCTGTCTCGGCTTTCATGTTAAGGTGCTCCTAAACATTCAACAAAAAGTAAAAGATGAACGTGATGAAGCAGTCCATCATGATGATCAAAATGAATGACCGCACCACCGCGGTGGTCGTCGCTTTGCCCACACCATCTGCCCCGCCTTTGACGGTCAGGCCTTGATGGCATCCTACTATGGCGATGATCATGCCGAAGAAAATCGTCTTGACCAAGCCCGTCGTGATGTCCTTCATCGTCAATGCCCGGAAGGTCATCTTCCAGAACATCTCGTGGCTGATGTGCAATTTGAATACACAGATCACATAACCGCCCCAGATGCCGATGATGTCCGACAAAATAGTCAAGACCGGCAGCATGATGACAAGCCCTAAGAACCTCGGGACCACCAGATATTTGACAGGATTGACGGCAAAGGCCTTGAGCGCGTCCACCTGTTCTGTGACCACCATGGACCCGATTTCCGCGGCAATACCAGCACCAATACGGCCGGCAACAATCAGGGCCGTCAATACCGGGGTCAGTTCACGGGTCAAGGCCACTGCAATCACATTGGGGATATAAAGCTCGGCGGAGAGCTGTACCATCTGGAAAGCCATTTGCAAGGCAATGATCATCCCGACAAAAAAGCCTACCAGGGCTGAAATGACAAAACTGCCCGGCCCAATGCGCTGGGCCTGTATCAAAGATCGATGGCCTTTAAATGGAGGTGTGCAAGCACAAGCAACTGTCTGTGACCATAAAAGCGTTAGCTGACCGACATAACGGACCCATTCATTGGTAGAAATACCGATCCTAGATGCCCAAATATTCATAATTTTTAGGTAAGCACCAAATTATCGTCCCGGCGGATAACTGTGACCTTGCTGCCTTCTTTAAAACGTCCGGAAATAATCTCTTCGGAAAGCATATCTTCCACATAACGCTGGATGGTCCTCTTTAAGGGCCGCGCACCGTACATAGGGTCATAGCCTTTTTCCATCAAAAAATCCATGGCTTCAGAAGACAGACTGATGTCGATCCCCCTTCCTTTAAGGCGCTCAACGACTTCATTGATTTCCAGCTTGATGATCTCCTGTAAATCAACCTTGGTCAAATTCCTGAACACAATAATATCGTCGATGCGGTTCAAAAATTCCGGCTTGAATGCTTTTTTGACTTCATTGAGCAAGCGGTCTTTGACGGCAATATACGATGTGTCCTCGGCTTGGGCCACGAAACCCAAAGAACCGGCATTACGGATCATCTCTGCACCCACATTCGAGGTCATGATAATGATGGTGTTGCGAAAATCCACCTTGCGCCCCAGGCTGTCGGTCAATTGTCCATCTTCAAAAACCTGTAAAAGCAAATTAAAAACATCTGGGTGGGCTTTTTCAATCTCGTCTAAAAGCACGACCGAATAGGGGCGGCGTCGCACTTTCTCGGTGAGCTGCCCGCCTTCTTCATAGCCAACATATCCAGGCGGGGCCCCGATCAGTCGCCACACGTTAAACTTGTCCATATATTCAGACATGTCGATCTGGATCAATGCGTCCCAATC
>CAYZLU010000147.1:0-6133 GCA_964479285.1 uncultured Planctomycetales bacterium
CGATTATCCCGGCTTTAACCTGCGCCTGGCCCGTGAGATCAAAAAACGCGGCATTAAAATCATCTACTATATTTCTCCCCAGGTCTGGGCGTGGCGGGAAAAAAGGGTCTTGAAGATCAAAGAATTGGTTGACTGCATGATCGTTTTATTCCCTTTTGAAAAAGACATTTATGGCAAATACGGGATGAAGGTTGATTACGTCGGACACCCTCTAGTGGATGAAATTATCATTGAAAAAAAACAAACAGAAGTCCTAAAGAGCATCGGCCTGTCGGATGGAAAAACCACCATAGGCCTTATGCCCGGCTCCCGCGCCAAAGAAGTGGAACGCCATCTGCCCTGCATGTTACTGGCAGCCCAAATACTTTTTGAACAAAACCCCAACCGTCAATTCCTTTTGCTTAAAGCGCCCACCATCCCTTTAAAACTCCTTGAATCAATATTGTCATTCCCGAATGTTTGTGTCGGGAATCCAGAACACATCCCCCTTAAAATCTATGACGGCCCCACCTACGATGGGATTAATGCAATGGATGCTGCCATTGTAGCATCCGGTACCGCAACCCTAGAATGTGCCCTGCTTAAAAAGCCCATGGTCATCATTTATAAAACCTCATGGCTGACCTATTGCCTGGCCCGTGCCCTCATCAAAATCCCCTATATCGGTTTAGTCAATATTGTGGCGGGAAAAAAAATAGCGGAAGAATTGATCCAGAATGATGCCACTCCCGGCAAGATTGCCAATGCTACGGAAGCTGCTTTGCACAACCATCAAACCATTGATGAATTAGCCGCCGTAAGGGCCACCCTGGGCGCCCCTGGCGCCAGCCTCCGCGCAGCGCGAATAGTCTTAAAAAAAATTAAATAGTTTATTTTAACTGCTTTTCAAGGCGAACGATCAAATCTTGCACTTGGGAGAGGTCTGCGCGCATCTTGCTGGGGTCAAAGGTGTGACCGGCAAAACACACGAGATCACATTGTTCCAACAAGGTCTTGATTTGTGCGATATGGGTTTCATCCATTTTGGTTGTTTTTAAGTGGCTTATAATTTCACCCAAGCTCAGGGCTGCCGAAGATTCATGCCATTTATTGGCCAAATAATCACGCAAGACTTTTGATAATAGCGTATAGAAATCTTTTGTCCTGCCCCCTGAAATATACTCTTCAGCCGGAAGCAAAGCTTGCCTGGCCTCTTTAACGGCGCGAAGATTACGGGCAAAGGCAGGGTCATTCTCAAGACGGTCTTGAAAACGCCGCCACAAGAAATACAAAGCACCGGCTGTTAAGAAAAATACCAAGCTGGCCCAAAACCAAATTGACCGGAAAAGAACCTTGATGAGCCTCTTTGTTTCATTAAACATCTTCCCGAAAGAAAATTGGTTCGACACTGCCAGGGGCTCATGGCTCATATCAGAAAAACCAACTGCCTTAAACTCCTGGTCAGGGCTGGGTGCTGTGACTTGAATAGCAAACGGCCCCTGGTTGATCGTTTTATATTCTTTACTGGAAGTATCAAAATAAGAAAATTTCAAAGCAGGCACTTCCTTGATGTCTGCAGAAGTTGGAATGATCACCTGCTCAGCTGATTTTCCATCTCCAGAGTCCTTGATCTGAGGGTCGTAAGATTTAAACCCTGTGGCGTGAAAAACAGGGATTTTCAAATTTTTAAAATTACCATCACCCTTTATGGCCATCTTCAGGGTCAAAGGGTCACCAGCCTTGACTTGTAACGGAGAAATGCTGGCTTGAAAATCAAACTGGCCGATGGCGCCTGAAAAACCACCCGGACGAGTGTCCTCGGGCAAGGGGGAAACATGCAGTATGATGGGTTGTGATGTCACCGTGATAGGACGGGTGGCATAGGAATCAAAGAAATTATTAAAAACATTCGCCCCAAAAATATCATTGTCCTGGCCAAAAGGATTGTTCTGTCCCGTCTTATAAAGGACGTTGCCCTGAATTTGCACGGGCCCAAGGGGGAGATCACCCAGGCGGTTAGGATAAATACTGGTCTTAAACTCAACTGTATCATACCTGACCCCGTTGATGACCTGCGAACTTTGCTCCGGCTTTTCATAATCATCCACCGTGACACCTGTCTTATCAAACTGAGGGAATTGGATATCACGCACAGGAACATCATTGACTAATAGCTTAATGCTTAAAGGGACACGCTCATTTAGATAGACATCATTCTTGCTGACCGAAACAATGGAAAGGATCTTGTCTTTAAGACTTTCCGTGCTTGGCGCTTGATTTTGGACTTGTGCTCCGCTGGAAGCCTGGGCCTGGGCAGAACTTTCAAAAACCTCCACATTAATAGGCTTGGTCGTATAGGTCTGCCCGGCAATGGTGGCGGTAATAGGCGGTATCTGAAAGCGGCCAATCTTATTAGGAAATAAATTATAAATGAAAGACTTCTCGCTATGATAATCACCGTTAACGATAGAAACACTTGTTGACGGCCCCAAGTATTTAGCAGTAAACCCATCCAGGACAGGTAAACTGATGGGGTCCAAATTTTGATTGACTCCGGTGAAAGTCAGGGTCAATTGAAGGGCCTCATCCAGGGACACCCGGGGAGAATTGACCGTGGCCTCAAAGGTCACAGCATCAGCACTTAAAAGGCCGCTGGAGGCCATGAACATAAAGAAACATAAAACAAAATTTTTCATATCACCAATCCTTGAGAACCGGCCTGTCATCTATTTTTTTAGGCATATAATTTAACAATTTTTTAGGTTCTTCATTTTCTTTGTATTCTTCTAAAAGGTCTTCGGCTTGCTTGCGGTCATAATCTTTTTGGGTTTCGTCAGCCTGTTCTTGTGCTTTCTTTTGCTGTTGGGCCTTAGGACCGCTAGAAGATTGCTTGTTCTTTTGTTCTTTAGCATTATTTTGTTGTGCTTGTTTGCTCTCCTGCTGTTTTTTTTGGTCTTGTTGCCCCTGCTGACTTTGTTGGTTTTGCTGCTGTTGCTTTTTCTGGTCTTCTTGTTTTTTGTTTTGTTGACTTTGTTGCTGCTGTTGCTGTTGTTTTTTAAACTTTAAACGCTCGATTTCCTTTTTAACAAAGTCCTGATTAAATAAAGCATCTTGGTCTTTGGGGTCTTCCTTGATAGATTGTCCATAATACCCTAAAGCCTCTTGAAGGGACTTGATGGCTTCATCAACATTGGTATTTTCTTTTTTTATGCCTGATTTGTAAAGAACATTGCCTAAATTATACTCCGATTTGCTTTTAATTTTAATGTTTTTGTCTTGGGCAGCCTTCTCTAAATATTCCAAGGCCTTTTCATAATCACCTTTCTTATATAAAGCAGTGCCTAAATCATATTTAACGACCGGGGAATTGGCGTCCTTGTCTAAAGCCTCTTGGTATAATTTAAGGGAATCATCAAACTTGCCCTGTTTGTATAAACCATTGGCCTTGTTGACTTCACTTGCTACCGAGGCATAAACCCTTGTAGGCAACAAAACCATGGTAAAAATACTTAAGAAGACCACAAAATGATGATTATGCATTTCTTTTCCTGTTCAAAAATATGGCCTCGACCAATAAAAACCCAAAAGCCAGCGTGAGCGGCCATTGGAAACGTTCATCATAGAGCCTGGCTGTTTTTTCCTGCTCGTCATGTTTCTTTAATTTCGATAATTGCCTGTCATATAAATAATCCAGGCCAAACTGCTCTGCCCCGCTGCGGACATAGGCACCACCCGTGATGTACGCAATTTGTTGGAGTAAATTTTCATTTAAATGGGACTTCACCACATCCCCACCAGCGTCTTTGAGAAATTCCAACTGCCCATTGGCATTGGTCACCTGGACCAAATCACCTTCCCTGGTGCCGACACCGACTGTAAAAATACGGACCCCCTTTTCCTTGGCACGACGGGCTGCTTGCATGGCATCACCCTCTTCATCTTCCCCGTCGGTCACCAAGACCACCGCTTTGTCAGAATCGACCCTGCCTTGATAAGCCTTGACACTTTCTTCAATGGCCTGGGAAATGTTTGTGCCTCCCCGCGGGATGGAATCAACCCCCAGATCATCCAGGCTCAACAAAAATCCATTATAATCGTACGTGAGGGGGCACATCACCATCGCATCCCCCGCAAAAGCGATCAGGCCAATATGGTCAGACCCGCTTAGTTTCATGACCAGGTCTTTAATCGCCAGCTTGGTCCGCTCAAGGCGTGAAGGAAGCACGTCCTTGGTCAACATGCTTTTTGAGACATCGACCACCACCACGATGTCCAGGCCATGACGTTTCACAGGCCGTATGGAAAACCCCCACTGAGGACGGCTTAAAGCAACAACAATAAACACAAAAGCAACCATCAGCAAAATGGCCTTCAATCTGTAATGTTGCTTGCTGAATCCTTGGGCCAATTCTGGCAACAGATGTTCTTCAATAAAAAGCGATGTTTTCCGGCAGCGGTACAAATAAAAGAAATGCAGACCTGCGGCTATTAATGGAAGCAGCCAGAGCAAATGCCAGGCATGTGGATTGGCAAAATTCATGGGATTTTCAAAAATACGCTATTGGTTAAAATGATTTCCAACGCTAATAAAACAAGCGCGGCGTCGACGAAATACCAGAACAAAGGCTCATAAAGCTTATAGCCTTTTTCCTCAATTTTTGTTTTCTCAAGCTTGTCAATCTCAACATAAATATTACGTAAAGATTCGGTGTCTGCGGCACGGAAATATTCCCCTCCGGTCATGACTGCTATCTTCTTTAACGTGTCCTCGTCCAGGTCGAACTGGGCCTGCTCATAATGTTTATTCCCAAATTCATCCATTACGGGAAACGGCACGATCCCCGTGGTCCCGGCACCGATCGTGTAAATCTTGATGCCCAAGGCCTGGGCGGTCTTGGCCGCGGTCAAAGGGTCGATTTTACCGGAATTATTGACCCCATCCGTCAAAAGCACGACGATTTTGGATTTGGCCTTGCTGTTTTTTAAACGCAATAAAGACGTGGCGATCCCGGAACCTATGGCTGTCGCGTCCTCAATGAGTCCAATGCGGACCTGCCGCAAATTTTCCAATAACCATGCGTGGTCAGTGGTCAAAGGGCATACTGTATAAGCCTGGGAGCCAAATACAATCAATCCCAGCCGGTCATCTTGACGCTGCTTTATAAAATTTTCAACCGTACTCTTGATAATATCCAAACGGCTTATCCTCTGCCCATTGGATTCGTAATCCTCGGCAGCCATGCTGCCGGAAACATCCAGGGCCAAAACGATATCAATCCCCTCGCTGGTCACCTTGGACTGTGCCAAAAGTTTCCGCGGCCCTGCCAGGGCAATCAAAAGCAGGACCAGGACCATGGCCCTCAAGACCCAGGGCAAAAAACTCCATCGCACCCGCCATGTGGCCCTGATCTCCCGTATCAACAACAAAGAAGAAAACCTAAATGATGTACCCTCCCTGTGCCTGTACACATACCAAAATACCGCCAGCAGCAATGGCACTAAAACCAGGACCAAGGGTGTTTTAAACTCGGGTATCAAAAGTCCCAATTTCTTTGACCTCGTTTATTCGTTTTTTTTCAAACTCGGGTGTCTTCAACCAGCTTCTTTGCCAGTTCAAAATTCTTTTGCGCCTCACTGATCGTCGGGGCGTATTTGGCGAATTTGACCATGTCACAAGAATTTAAAAACTCCTTCAAAGCAATATTTTGTGTTTCATTCAAATGTCCGGTGATGCCCAAATAATACAAAAATTCCTCGGTGGACATATGCGGGGCACGGATATTAAAACGGTTTTCCATATAATGGCGTGCAATATCAGCCACCCTGGTAAAAAATTCTTTAAATAGCCCCTTGTCTAATAAATTTTCCCGGCGTAAAGCTTCCAGTTGTTGATACGCCTTTTCCCAGGCTGGTAATTCAGGCACCTGAGGCACGACAGGCGCTTTGGAAGATTTTTTATAACGAAAAAAAACAAAAATACCGGCAGCGATGGCGATTAATGCCAATAAGACCCACAGCAGCCACCAGAAATCAGGCATATTAATGGGTGGTTTTACGTCTTTAATATCGTTCATGATTGATCACCTTGCCAATCGATGACGCCTCTGGGCAAAAAAACTCACCAATGCCTTGGTGTAAGGCACATCTGTTGAAA
>CAYZLU010000148.1:0-6091 GCA_964479285.1 uncultured Planctomycetales bacterium
GTATTTTTCTTTTAGCCAAAAGTTGAAGAATATTTCGCAAAATGCAGTCAGAAAGCTCAAAAAAGACCCAGATGATGTGGCCAAGCTGATTGAAAACATCGTCAATAAGTCCCGTCCGCGATTGCGTTACATTTCTGATTTTTCGTCTGAGTTGCGTGTGATAACGCAAAAAATTTTACCCTCGCGTTTAATTCTATTAATTCTCAGGAGAGTCCTCAAATATGGATAACTATACGAATTCGAAGGAACAGGGAATTTTGGAAACAAATAAAACACCTTACCAACGCCAGATCTTTGTATGCACCAATAATGCCAACGGTGAAAAGGCTTCCTGTGGGGACCATCAAGGCGAAGAGGTCTTTCGCCAACTACGAGAAATCGCCAAGGAACGCAAATTGCACCCCAACATCCGCGTGGCCCAGGCCAAATGTTTGGGGCAGTGTGCCAGGGGTGTCAATATCATGGTCTACCCCGAAAACACCTGGCACAGCGACGTTCATCTGGAAGATGTCCCTCAATTAGCAGAAAAGTATATTAAAGCCCAGGAATAAAATATTATAATTCCCTCCCTCTTCGTGGGGAGGGTAAGGGAGGGGGATAGGTGCGAAGACAATTATTTTATTCACATTTCTTCCTAAGGGTATTAATCGTCAATGGATTATTATTTATAAACCTTTCGGTGTATGCTCAAATACCCAAGGAATATAACGATCATGGCTTAAACTATCTTAAGCAAGGTAATTTCAACGCAGCTATCACCGAATTTTCCAAGGCCATTACAGCCGACCACAATAACGCGCAAGCATACACTAACCGTGCCCTTGCCTATGTAAAACTGGGCAATCTAACTTACGCCATCTCTGATTCTACCCAGGCCATAGAAATAAACCCTAAAGACACCGTTGCTTATTATGTCCGTGGTTCGATCTACTATAACCAGGGCAGTTTTATGCAAGCCATTTCGGATTTTAGCCAGGACATAGCGATAAATCCCAAAGTTACAAAAGGCTATTTAAGCCGTGGATTGACCTATCTTCGGATTAATAATTCTAATGACGCTGTTCCTGATTTGACCAGGGTGATAGAATTAAATCCAAAATATACAAGGGCCTACTATAACCGGGCTGTGGCTTATTATCAGTTGAAACAATATGATAAAGCTTGGGCTGATCTGCACCGGGCGCAGGGTTTAGGGGTCGCAGTCAATCCTGATTTTATCGAAGTGTTAAAAAAAGCGTCAGGTAAGTAAAACAATGACGGTGTCATTGCGAGCCCTATTTTTAGGGTGTGGCAATCTTTTATAATAGATTGTTTCGTCTTCATAACGAGATATCAAGAGCTATGCTCATCGATTGCAATCAACACAGCCAGGATCAGTTATATTTCTTATTGATCCAACTTGTCATTCCACGGCCGATAGCTTGGGTGCTTTCTGACAATGGCAACGGCACGTATAACCTGGCGCCGTTTTCTTTCTTTAATGCCATCACCAGCAATCCACCTGTTTTGATGCTTTCAGTGGGATGGAAGGATGAAGCCGCACGCAAGGACACCTGGGTCAATATCAGTGAACGCAGCCATTTTGTCGTGCATATTCCTTGTGCAGGGCAAGTCCATGATGTCAGTAATACGTCATCAGTATTACCTCATGGGGTCTCTGAAATTGATAAATTCAACATTTCAGTGGAAAATGTTGAAGGTTGGCCGCTGCCCAGGGTCAAGGGCAGTAAGGTCGCTTTTTTTTGTGAAAAATATGCCGTCCATGAAATAGGCAGCGACCTTCAAGGTTTGATTTTAGGCAGGATTGATCGCATTTGGGTCGATGATAAAGCCATTAGCCAAAATAAAAATCGTATTGTTATAGACCCTGTCCAAATTGATCCTTTAGCCCGATTAGGCGGCAACTACTACGCGACTTTAGGGAAAATATTGACCGTCCAAAGGCCTGATAAACCAAAGGAGGCATAATATGATCGATGAGAAAATCACCGTTTTCAAAATCAAAAACCGCAGCGGCTACGCTGCCATCTGCGACGAACACCTCACCGAAGGCAAAAGCCAAGAAGAAGCCGTAGACCGTATGCAAAAAGCCTTAAACCGTACCGCCAAATTGAAGAAATAGGGCCTTTACCGCACCGCCAAGTCGAAGAAATAAGTAAGAACCTTAAAAAACTCTATTGAGTGATTGCTTTTTGTTTCTTCGCCCTCTATACTAAAATTACGTTTTCTTTATAACTTTAATAGTTTCAAGTGTTTTGCAGTTTTAATAGGAGGGATATACCTATGAGTATGTACGATAAAAATATCAGCCAGGAAAAATTGAAAAGCCTTGAATTTGCGGAAGCTGCCCGCGAGCAGGAGTGGAAGGCACCTAGTTTTGCCCTCAAACTTTTTCATGGTTCCCTGGATTTTAACTTGATCCATCCTTTCCCTAAAGAAGACCCGCAACAAAAAAAGGCCTGCGATGAGTACATGGTCAAGATCGAGAAATTTTTGCGTGAAAACCTTGATCCTGATGAAGTTGACAGAACAGGGGAGATCCCTTCAAAAGTATATAAAGGCCTTGCTGATCTTGGAGCTTTTGCTTTAAAAATCCCTAAAGAATACGACGGCATGGGCTTTAGCCAATACAGCTATAACCGCATCATGCATTTGATTTCCAGCTATTGCGGTTCCACTGCAGTCTTGCTTTCTGCGCACCAAAGCATCGGGGTGCCCCAGCCTTTGAAATTATTCGGGACGCCTGAACAAAAGAAAAAATATCTTCCCAGGTTCGCCAAAGGTGCTGTCTCAGCCTTTGCTCTGACAGAACCTGAGGCTGGTTCAGACCCGCGCAACATGACCACTACCGCCACCCCAACGGAAGACGGAAAATCATTCTTGCTTAATGGCACCAAATTGTGGTGCACCAATGGCCTGATCGCAGACATCTTGGTTGTGATGGCCGTGACCCCGCCTAAAATCATCAATGGCAAAGAGATCAAGCAGATCACTGCTTTTATCGTCGAAGGGACGTATCCGGGTATTGAGAAACTCCATCGCTGCAGTTTCATGGGTCTGCACGGCATCCAAAATGGCCTTATGCGTTTTAACAATGTCAAGGTGCCTCGTGAAAACATCATTTTAGGTGAAGGTGAAGGCTTGAAACTGGCCCTGGTGACCTTGAACACCGGACGTTTGACCCTGCCGGCTGCATCAACGGGGATAGGCAAATGGTGTTTGAATGTGGCGCGCCAATGGTCGACTAAACGCCATCAATGGGGCAGTGCCATCGGCGAGCATGAGGCCGTGGCCTTAAAATTAAGTTATATTGCCTCACATACCTTTGCCATGGATGCCGTGACCTGGCTCACCTCGGCGATGGCTGACGATAAACACAGGGACATCCGCCTAGAGGCGGCCATTGCCAAGTTTTTCTGCACGGAAGTGTCCTGGAAAATCGTCGATGAGACCCTGCAAATCCGTGGCGGGCAAGGCTATGAGACATCCTCGTCCTTGGCCAAGCGCGGCATGGATTTCTGGCCGGTGGAACGCGCCCTTCGGGACATCCGTATCAACCGTATCATCGAGGGTACGACCGATATCATGCACTTGTTCATTGCCCGTGAGGCCTTGGACCCGCATTTATCCAAGATCAAACCATTGCTCAGCAGCAAGGTGCCGGTCAATATTAAGATGGGGGCTGCAATCAAAATGGCCGGGTTTTACGCCGTCTGGTACCCACCTTTATGGCTACCGTCAGTGGCGGGCAGTGAAATCAGCAGTTTGCCGCAACCTTTAAGTGAACATATGATGTTTGTGCAGAGGGCCAGCAAGAAGCTTGCCCGAGAAACGTTCCATGAGATGGCCAAATACCAGCAAAAGCTGGAAAGCAAGCAAAGTATCTTAAACCGCATCGTCGACATCGGCACAGAATTGTTTGCCATCTCAGCGGTGTGCTCTTACGCGGCGATGTTGGCCAAAGACGGCCAGGGCAATGCCGTGGACCTTGCACACAGTTTTTGTTGTGATTCACGCAAACGCATCAATGTTTCATTTAAGGAAGGGGCCGACAATGCCGACCGCCAGAATTTAAAAATAGCCAAAAAGATTTTGGCCAAAGAATTTGAATGGATGGAGAACCAGATTATAAAATGACCCCTATGTGTCATTGCGAGCCCGAAGGGCGAAGCAATCTCAAGAGAATTAAATCTTTCAGGGATTGCTTCGTCGCTGAAAAGCGCTCCTCGCAACGACAAGCGAGACTATGACCCCCATACCGTCTTTTTTTAACAATAAGTTACCTATTTTAAAGCAGATCCCTATTTTTCAGGGATTGAACTGGTTTGCGTTAAACCGTATCAGCCGCAGCGTGGAAATTGTTGATTATAATAAAGGTGATATCATCTGCCAGCAGGGTGCACCTGCCGATGCTTTTTATGCCCTGGTTTCGGGACGGGTCTATTCTTACTGCATCAATCCTGCAGGGCATAAAGAGGATGTCGATTTTATCCTTCGCGGGATGCAATTCGGCATCATATCGACCTTGACCGGTGAAAACCATTCCCGCACCTACGAAGCCATTAATGATTCCATTGTTATCAAGATCAACAAAGATAGTTTTTCCCAACTGCTAAGATCAATACCCCCATTAGCAGTGGCTTTAAGCCAGAGTTTGTCCCATCGCATACGCAGCCAAGTCACGCATACTAAAAATACCCAAGAAAGCACCATTATTGCCGTTTACGCGCCGGTGCAAGGGTCAGGCAGTTCCACGTATGCGACGAATTTGGCCCTGAGTTTAAAAGAACAGACAGACAAAAGAATTTTACTTTTGAGCCTGTCTTCTGACAAAAATGAGGAACGGGTCGATCTCGTAGATATTGCCGGTGACCATCATTCTATCCTGAACACAATCACTAAGGGAGTGCTCACGGTCGATCTTTTAAGCGTCAAATTTGACCCGCAAAATACGACGCTTATGGGCAAGATCAGCCAATTTATCAGCGCACCAGTGAAAGACTATAATTATATTGTTTTGGATTTACCCAATGAAATGGATGATGTGGTCATGAAAACGCTGACACAGTCGGATGTTATACACTTAGTCAGCATTGACAATGAAAAAGACCTGGACGCCACCCGTCAGGTCATTGACAAGCTTAGCGCGCAACTCAAAGAAAGGTTCCACGCTGAGCGCGTGCAGGTCATTATCAGCGGGGTCAACACCGACAACCGCATTTCACCTCAAGAGATAAAAAAAATACTCAATTATGATGTCTTTCTGGTCTTGCCGCACTTGCAACCCGCGGAGTTTACTTATAAAATAATCATTCCTGGTTTTGCTTTTGTGGAAGTGGATGCTAAAAGCGAATATGCCCAAACTATACGGCGTCTTTCCCGCCAAATCAGCAAGGTGATGATCGGATTGGTCTTAGGAGGCGGGGCTGCCTTAGGCATGGCGCACATCGGTATTATCCGGGTCTTGGAGCGGGAAGGAATTCCTATAGATGTGGTCGTTGGTAGCAGTATGGGGGCGCTGATTGCCAGCATATGGTCTGTCGGACATACTGCACAGGAGTTGGAGAATTTTGGCCGTGAATTTGAAAGTTTTTGGGGAATGATAACAAAAGTTTATGATCCTATTCTTCCTATCGCGGGTTTGGTGGGAGGGCTTAGCATCCGCCAATGGCTTAATGGAAAACTGGGGAATAAAACTTTTCATGATAGTAAAATTCCTTTAAGGGTCGTGACCTATGATCTTTTTCATCGTAAAGAAATTGTCGTTTCTGATGGTGTTTTGGTTGACGCGGTCTGTAAAAGCATAGCCATCCCAGGTGTCATTAAGCCGATCATGGAAGGTAAACAAATGATCATTGACGGGGGGGTATTAAATCCTTTGCCGACCAATGTTTTGACGGACATGGGTGTAAAAAAGATCATCGCTGTCAATGTGCTGCAATCGCCCGAAGAAGTTGATTGGTCCCAAAAAAGAGCAGATGAGGAGCTTATTAAATGCTTTGACATGCCCTTTTCCAAGCATCCTTTTAAATTTGTAGGTTTCCGGTTACACAGGTTCATGTCAAAAATCTTGACGCCTAATATTGCGGAT
>CAYZLU010000149.1:0-5983 GCA_964479285.1 uncultured Planctomycetales bacterium
CTTATACCCAAGGCATATAATAAAATCATTGAAACCATAATGGGAATACATTTTCATGATATGCCAGATGATGGGTCTGCCCCCAATCTGCACCATGGGCTTGGGCAACACTTCCGTTTCTTCACTGATCCGGGTCCCTCTACCGCCTGCTAATAAGACTACTTTCATATAATTGCTCCTTACATAGAATTCTTTAAATGGTCAATGATATCCGGCGCAATCATTCCTGGCTTTTTCCTGTCCTTTGCGGCCAAATCCCCAGCTTTGCCATGATAATATGCCCCATATTTTGCCGCTTCAAACGCCCCCATCCCTTGTGCTAAAAAAGCCCCTATTATGCCGGTCAAAACATCCCCGCTACCGGCGGTGGCCATCCCTGCATTGCCGGTTTTATTGATATATGTTTTACCTTCAGGTGAAGCAACAACAGTCCGATGACCTTTGAGCAACAATACGCAATTGTAACGACGGGCGAAATCGCGGGTGGTTTTCAACCGGCTGGCTTCAATTTCCTTGGACGACTGTCTATCCTGGATTCCCGCTTTCGCGGGAATGACAGGGAGTTTATGGCCGCTAATTAACCTAGACATTTCTCCTGTATGCGGCGTTAGTATACGGGGGCCTTCTGCTTTAGGCAAAATATCCGTATGCCCCGCTAAAGCAAACAAGGCATCGGCATCAATGACCAGTGGTTTAGGGCAATGAATGATGACCCGACGCGCCATTTGCAGTGTCCCAAGTTCACGGCCAAGTCCTGGGCCAATGGCTATCGCGTCAAACAGGTCCCACGTTCTTTCAATCTGCCCGTAAGCTTTCAAAGAAAAAGCCCCGCTTTTGCTTTGAGCAAGGGGCTTGGTCATGACACAATTAGAGATTTTCTTCTGAAGTGTTAAATTTAAACCCGCTGGGACTGCCGCAGTCACCATGCCAGCACCGGAACGCATAGCAGCCAAAGAGCTCAGGGCCGATGCCCCAAGCATTGCTGGAGATCCAGCAATAATAAGAAGATGGCCGAAATTTTTTTTGGATGACCGAGGGTTAGCCCTCGACAATGGCGTTGGCAACAGCATAGTCTCTGCTATGGGATATGGAAATTAAAAGGCGATGTTTAAAATCTATGTTCAGTGGTCCATTATTGTAATGGCAAACGGGTTTACCCTCTCTATCGTTAGTGATAGTGATGTCCTGCCAGGATAATTGAGGGATCCCCATCGCTTTGAAAATTGCTTCCTTGGCCGCGAAACGGCCTGCATAATGAGGGTAAGGAAATCTAAATTTCTTGGCATGCTCGATTTCTACAGACGTAAAAACATGATTTAAAAACCCGTCTCCCCAACGTTCCACCGCCCTCTGAATGCGTTCAATCTCAATAATGTCGATTCCAGTCCCTAAAATCATAGTTTACTAATGCCTAGCAAGTAATAGGGAATTTTTCCAGTGCCTAAAATCATAATTTAATGGTGCCTAGGATCATTTGATGATAGCGAGCATTTCACGGACAGCTTGTTTTAACCCTACAAAAACGGCGCGGCCCATGATGGCATGCCCGATGTTTAACTCTATCATACCTTTGACGCGGGCAATGGCAAAGGTATTCTCATAATTCAAACCGTGGCCGGCATTGACCTTTATCCCTAATTGGCGGGCGTAAAGAGTCATTGCTTTAATTTGGGCGAATTCATCAACAGCCATGCGGTCGGCAAAGGCCCGTGCATAAGGGCCGGTATGCAACTCAATGGTCTTCACCCCTATATCTTGGGCAGCATCTATTTGTTTTTTTTCAGGGGCAATAAAGAGACTGACCTCTATCCCGGCTGATTGAAGAACCCGGCTGACATTCTTGATCCTCTTTGATTGACGCACAACATCCAACCCGCCTTCAGTGGTGATTTCCTGCCGGCGTTCCGGTACCAAGGTCGCCAGGTCCGGTTTAACATTCATCGCCACCTTCACAATACCTGATGCCATAGACATTTCCAGGTTAAACCGGGTCTTGACCGTTTTGCGCAAAAGCACAATGTCACGATCCTGAATATGCCTCCTGTCCTCTCGCAAATGGGCAACTATGCTGTCACAACCCGCCTGCTCGCACAAACTGGCTGCCAAGACCGGATCAGGATCAAATTCCCCTCTGGCCTGGCGCAAGGTGGCCACGTGGTCAATGTTGACACCCAATTTAACCATTATGCATTCCCTTGACACAAAACCAGGTGCCAATAGCCAATGCCAGGGCCACCAATTTCAAGATCAAGTTCGATTTAACCCAATTTTTCATTTTTATGCTTTTTTGCCGGTACCAGGATCTGGTTGAGTATCTTCATAAAATGTTCTTCATTATGGACAGCAATAAAGTGTCCCTCAAAAGCAACGCTGATTTCCCCGGTTTCTTCTGAAACCAAAACAATCAAAGCGTCTGTATGCTCACTTAGTCCCAATGCAGCCCGATGACGGGTACCCACTGTTTTCCCAACACTAGGATTATCTGACAAAGGGAATAAACACGAACTTGCCGCCACACGCTCCCCCCTGATCACCACCCCTCCATCATGCAAAGGCGTTCCCGGCATAAATATGCTCTGAAGTAGCGATGATGAGACCTTGCCGTCAACGACAACGCCGCTTTCAACATATAAATCAAGCTTCATCTCACGTTCAATGGCAATCAAACAACCGGTTTTTCGTTTAGACAAACGGGAAACTGTGTCGTAGATCTCATCCACGAGCGCCTTGATTTCCGGCTCCCCCAATGAGATATTGAACAAATGCTGCTGGCCAAGACGGGCCAGGCCTGAACGCAATTCATGCTGGAAAATAACAACAATGACGATGATCCATATGGAAAAGAAATTCTGTAAAAGCCAACTGAGAACCTCAAAGCCCAATAGCTTAGACAGTAAAAGGGCGATGATCAAATACGTGATCCCCCTTAAAACCTGAAAAGCGCGTGTCCCTTCAAAGAACAGTAAAATCCTGTAAAAGACCACCCATAAAATGGCCATCTCAATCAATGCTTTTGAAATAGTCTTAACTATCTCCGGTATGTGCATTAAGTACAGCATCAGTCACTCTCAATGTTTCTTTGATCGCTTTCACATCATGGACACGGATAATGTGCGCTCCCCGCATGACCCCAGCCGTGACCGTCGCTGCCGTGCCCATCAAACGGCCACCAACATCCCTTTGTAATATCTGCCCTATAAATGATTTACGCGAAGTCCCAAGCAGTATGGGACATTGTAAAATATTTAACCGGCTTAAGTGGTTGATCAATGCCAAATTCTGGTCAACCGTTTTGGCAAAGCCGATACCAGGATCAACAATGATCCTCTCTTTCTTTATACCAATCTCCAAACATTTTTCAACCGATATCTTTAATTCTTCAACCACATCGCTGATAACATTTTTATACCTGGCCTTGGACTGCATCGTTGCCGGGTCCCCGCGCATATGCATGATAATAATACCGGCGCTATAATCACGCACCATTTTTAAAAATGCTGCGCTTGTTTGGGTCCCTTTGATATTATTCACGATGGATGCTCCCACGTCCAAAGCAGAACGGGCCACTTCTATTTTAGATGTATCTACTGAAATAGGGGCCTTAATTGTACGGGCCAACGCTTTAATCACAGGAATGACCCTGCTGATCTCTTCCTTAATTGGCACACGTAAAGCCCCTGGACGGGTGGATTCACCGCCGATATCCAGGATATCCACGCCTTCACGGATGATTTTACGGGCATGACGCAGGCAGTCGGCGGTATTTGCATTGCCATCGCCGCTAAAAGAGTCTGGTGTGCAATTGACTATACCCATGATCCGAGTGTCATGCCCCAAGCGTAAAACAATATCACGGGCACACAGATCATAATGGGCTCTGCTCATAAATTTTGAGGCGTGTCAGTATGAAGATTGAACTTATGTTCGGGGATCATGAGCAACACCCTGGCTTCTTCAATGTCTATGGTCTCTTTTTCAATCAAACGATTGGCTAAAATGTCCATTTTATCCCGGTGGTCAAGAAGGAGCTTTTGGGCTTTCTCATAAGATCCATGCACGAGACTATGTATCTCTTCATCGATCTTGCGGGCTGTTTCTTCACTGTAATCTTTTTCCTCAAATAAATCGCGGCCCAAAAACATTTGCTGGTTTTGTTTACCAAACGCCAATTTGTCAAGCTTATCGCTCATGCCGTATTGGCAGACCATGCTGCGGGCGATCTGGGTCACCCTTTGCAGGTCATTGGAAACGCCTGTCGTGGTATCATCCATATAAATCTCTTCGCCCACCATGCCGCCCAGCAGTACGACCATCATGCCTTTTAATTCTTTCTTTGACATATAATGTTTGTCTTCTTTGGGCGGCGTCAAGGTATACCCTCCGGCCATGCCGCGGGGAATAATAGAGACCTTTGTAAAAGTGTCAACTTCATCGATAAGCAGTGACAATAACGCATGCCCCGCCTCATGATAAGCTGTCATTTCTTTTTCTTTTTTGGAGGTCACATGGCTTTTCTTCTCAGGTCCCATGGTCACGCGTTCAACCGCGGCGAGCATCTCTTCCATACCGACTTTTTCCTTGTTTCGGCGGGCCGCGAGTAAAGCCGCTTCATTGCAAACATTGGCCAGGTCCGCGCCGGAAAAATAGACGGTCATCTGGGCGATACGCCTTAAATTAACTTCCTCACCTAATTTGATGTTCTTGACGTGGACTTTCAAAATGCCTTCACGGCCATTGATGTCCGGCAGGCCTACCACGATCTGGCGGTCGAAACGCCCTGGACGCAAAAGTGCCGGGTCCAGCGTATCAGGACGGTTGGTGGCAGCAATCAAAATCAGGCCGCTGACCGTATTAAAACCATCCATCTCAACAAGCAAGGCGTTAAGGGTCTGTTCACGCTCATCATTGCCGCCGCCAATACCGGCAAAACGCTGACGGCCCACCGCGTCGATTTCATCAATAAAAATAATGCCGCCCTTGCCTGAAACCTTGGCAGCTTTGCGGCCCTGCTCGAACAGGTCGCGCACGCGCGATGCCCCCACCCCTACAAACATCTCGACAAAATCTGAACCGCTTAAAGAAAAAAACGGCACTCCTGCCTCACCAGCAACGGCCTTGGCCAATAATGTTTTTCCGGTGCCTGGAGGACCCACCAGCAAGACACCTTTAGGGATCTTCCCTCCAAGCCTCTCAAATTTTTTGGGGTCTTTAAGGAATTCAATGACTTCCTGCAATTCTTCTTTGGCTTCATCCACCCCGGCCACATCCGCGAAAGTTACCTTGCCCGGGCCTGAAACCTGGGCACGTGATTTACCGAATGCAAAGATTTTGTTCCCCATATTCGAAGTACGGTAAGACACAAACCAGATCAACGCGAAAATCCCCAAAAACGGCACCAATTGAAAAAATAACTGGCTCCAAAACAATTCCGGGGGAACAACGCTAAAATCGCTGACGTTTTCCCGGACCATTTTAATTAAATCATCGTCGTGTTGGGGGATATTGAGCTTAAAGCTCAAACCATCGCTAAACGTGCCTTTTAATGTATTGTCCGGGCCTTCTGTCAACTCCACGTGCTTGATTTGGTGCGTTTGAGGATTGTCTTTTAATATGGCATAGAATTCGGAATAAGTCAGCTCTTTCTCTGTTTTTAAACTGGACTTGTCCTGGACAGCCATAAGTAAGAGCAAGACCACGCCCAAAAATACCCAAACCCAAACATTGCCATTGGGGTTACGGGCAGAACGAGGTCCCTTTTTAACCGGGATATTTGTATTAGGTTGTGCCATTAAATGCCTCCAAAAGAATAATTTTCCGCTACAATCGGATCTCAACCATTGGCTAATCAGCTATTGCTGAAGCCTTAAGATGGGAGTAAATACTCATTATATAATAGGAAAAAATTAAATCAAGCAATTGGTGGTCAATAACCAAAGGACCAATGCTTCCCCTGACCTGCTAAATAATTATTTCACAATGGGCC
>CAYZLU010000150.1:0-5953 GCA_964479285.1 uncultured Planctomycetales bacterium
TTACTTAAAGGGCCATAAACGACTTCCTGAGATGGGTCGGGATTGTCAGGATTTTGGGCTGAATTATCGTATGTTCCCTCTATTGAAATACAGCTTCCTGCCGGCAATATTTTTGGTACTTTTAAAATATACCTGTGCTGCCAACGGAATTTATAATTAGGAACGGACAAAAGGACTTCTGACTTCCCATCTGGATACGTCACTTGAACACCCATGCTTCTGCCTCGATAATGCATGTGGGGCTGTATGGCAAATAGCGTCACCTTGTCTTTGAATACATGGCTCGCGCGCATTTTATACTCGCTTGCGCCAGGAGGGATTTTAAGTGATCGGTTGGATATCACGAGCACGGAAAGGACATGCGCAGGCCTTTTTTTATAAAGATACAGGCCTATCTGTGTACGGTCCCGTTCAGGTTTTCCAGTTGGAATATAGTGCATCCTGAAAAGCAGCCTGGCACCTTTAGGCAGAAAAAAACCTGTTCCTTCGGGCAGGATAAACGGGCCTGTTCCTGGAGAATATCCGTCGATCAATTGCCCAGTTTCCAAATCCATGCCGGAATTATGGAACCAGTCTTTCTGGAAATCCTTTTGTGCCGGCGTTTCGACCACCAAATTTCCGTGATGGACGATCCGTGCATTGCTTGGTCTCCAATAAATCCCCCTGACCCACAAATCATCGTCTACCGGCTTGTCTGCCTCAATAAATTTAAATTGATCACTGCCACCAAAAGGAAGCACCTGTTGTTCTTCTTTTAATTTAAAAATCAAGTCTGGCTGTCCCAAAACCCACCCATCAGGGTCCGATCTGGGAACTTGGGCCAGCAAATCCTTGTTTTCTCCATTTTGAGAGCCTTGTTCGACCCAATGCACGAGCGTCCGGAGCTCCTGGGGAGATAACGACAAGTCCTCTTTAAATTCTCCATAAATAGGGTCAGCCTGCCATGGAGGCATCCGCTGTGTCCGCAGGACTTCACGTATCATCGTCCCCCATCCCTTGACTTTCTCATAATTGTCCATGCTCCATGGGGCTATTCCCCCTTTAACATGGCACTGTATACATTTGTTAGAAAGGATGGGCACAACATCTTCATTAAATGATGGGGAATCTGTGTGTTGTGGGCCTGTCATGTTGAATAAGCAGCCTTTTACAGATGTTTCAGATTCATGGACAGGCCTATGCTGTAACACTGCATTAATAGCATCCTTAAGGTATTCGTGATGGATCCCAAAGGTTTCTGTGTCATACCCCAACTGACTATTGATAGCTCCCCTGTATATAATCGTCCAGTTTGATGGATCAATGACCACAGCTTCAGCCGTTCGTTTAATTTTCAATGATTCTGTGACCACCTGAGATTTATCTTCAAGAATGGGGATAGTATTACCATATTCCAGGCTTTCCTTTTTGATAGAATCCCGATCATCCTGAGGGTTTGCATTGATCATCAAAAAGACCACTCCTTGCGGCCCAAGGCTTTCTTTCAATTTTCGCAAATAAGGTATGCTTTTTTGGACAATCGGACACCCTATCCCTTGGGAAATGAGCACGATGGCTTTTTTGTCCGAATAATAATAAAGTTCATGAAATTTACCATCTTGGTCCAATAATGCGAAATCGTCAACGCTATTATCTGTTTGAGAATGGCCCTTAGGTGGTTTTTTATTGAAGTCACATCCATGGAAAAGAAAACTAACGCCTAAAAACAGTATCGCCACTTTAGAACAACCATTAAAACGCATTTTTTTCTTAAATATGTTCAAAATCGCCCCGGTTGTTATCTGCAATTAGGCATGCTTGAAATCTCACCCTGATAAATCTTGACAGACTCATGCCTTTGAATCGAATCATCATATGCCTCCTTAATGTCCGGGCATAAATATGGGTCAGCTGCCATTGCCCTGCGGTAGAAGCCAATGGCTTTTTGGGGAATCTTCTTTTCTTGATAGACCTTCCCCAACTTAAAAAACTCTTCAAAATCTTTATGCTCATACAAAGCTGCCAACTTGTAATATTTCTCGGCCTTCTGCCAATCGCCAACCATACCCCATAGATCACCCATGCCAAAATAGGCCTCAGCAAAATCCGGCTTTACATGAATGGACTTCTGGTAAAGCGTACATGCCTGGTTAAATGCTACGGCACCAAAGGCAGGTTCTTTTGCCGTCTGTGCATATGCATTAGCCAATTTACAATAAACCAACCACATTGCTGTATCAGGCCCATATTTCAACTGGTTACTCCACAGCTTCACGCTGCTTTGCCATACCTCACACTGTCTCCATGTTGTGACTCCCATGAACACCACCAGGGCTCCCATGGCCATTTTAAGAATATATAAATAGAGGCCCTGGTCCTGGGCCCAAAAGAACATTTTCTCGATTGATACGGCCAGAAACATGCACAGTCCAATGCTCGGAAGATACATATATCGATCAGAAACCAAATCAAAGAATGGGTGGAACCTCAATAAAAAGAATATACCCGAAAAATAAAAAATAAAAGAAAAAATAAACAGACGGTTACGACGAAAAATCCACAGCAAGGCAAGCAGCCCAAGAAACACCAAAACATTTAAATAATTGATCGGGTTGAAAATGCTCCCTAAATGCTGGCCTCCATAAAAAAGAACCAGCGGCCAAGGGTATAAAAATTTGTACAAATAAAACATCAGGCACCACAACCAAATAAATATTCCTTGCCCAATCGCTGGTTCCACTAGATGGCTGTTGTTTATATAAGAAACATACGCGATGGGCACCAAGAAAACCACGCAAAAGATCTTTTCTGCAAATACCCAAAAAGTCCACTTCCGTCCTCGAAACCAATCCAGGGTCAACAATACCAGCGGAAGGCTCACGGCCATCGGTTTCGCGCAAATACTGATCATACCCAGCAGTATAGTCAGCCAGAAGCATTCTTTGCGGCCGGTATTGATGTAGTACAAATATGTCAAAAGTGCTGACATGTAAAAAACCCCGTAGAGAACGTCCTTTCTTTCGGTGGCCCATGCAACAGATTGAACGTGTATGGGATGTATACCAAAAATAAGCCCTGCCAGGGCTGCCGCCATGGAAGACAGCCCCATCCGCCGGCTAAAAATGATCACTAAGGCGGTTACAACAAGGTGCAAAAGGACATTGTCCAAGTGGAAAACAAATGGGGACCAGCCAAAAAAATGGTGCTCAATGGCCCAGGTGGTCGTCGTCAAAGGAATATAGGTATAATTGACAGTGGTGGTCCAAATCTCCGATAAATTCGGCCACTGTGACGCCCTTAATGTATAGTTCTTTAAAATATGGACATCATCGTCCCAATTGACAAAACCAGCTTTAAGGCAGGGAAGGTACGCAAAAAACACCAACAAGAGGATAAAAAAAGGAAGGTATCGGTTCAAAAGACGAAGGAAGGACATATTTATTAAAACCCCATTTTAATATTGAAACCCTGCTGATTATGCTCCATTTATACTCCAAAATCAATAATTTATCTTCCCTTTCACGACCATTAAGTATGCTGTAAAATATCATGCATCCATGGAAGCTAAAATAAAAAATATTGTCCATTGGTCATTACCCGTGGTGTTCGTTGTACTAATTAATTTTTTGGTCTATTGGCCAGCGCTTTTTCATGCTGCCAGGGGAGATCAAATAATTTTTCTCAAGCATACTGCCAAGTCGGGTTCTTTGAGTGAAATGCTTAGTGATGAACTTTCCTACACCAGGGCAGCTCAGACCCAAAGGGGTGATGATATCCTGTTCCGTCCGGTCCTTGATACGGCGCTGGTCCTTCAACGATGGTGGTATGGTTGCCAGTTCTGGAAATGGCAGCTGACAGCTATCATCATCCATTTGCTGGTTTTGTTTCAAATGCGCCGACTGATGAATTTGGTGGAAAAAAGCCATTTGGGCTGGTTATTCATAGCCAATTTTTCAATATTCTATATCGGGCAGGAAATGGTCATATGGCAGCATATCTCATTTTATATGGTCTCTTTACTGCTTTTGGTGGAAGCCTTTCTTTATTTCTTCCGGTATTTATATTTTCCCCAAAAATACCCTCTGTCTTTATGGAAGGCTGTTTTTTTCTTAACAGCAGCTTCTTTAATCTTTGAATTTGGTCTGGTTGTCGACCTTATCATGGTTTTTGGCCTTCTGGCCATTCGTTCTGGCTGGATCCCCTGGTTAAAAACCAGGGGACCATCTATCCTTCTAAGAGACATTATTATCCTGGGGACTCCCATCGTTATCTACATGCTTTTAAGTGCCTCTGACTACTGTTTTCACCATTTAGGGTCCATTCAAAACTCCTTACCGGCAATTTCCTGGCAGGAATTTATTTTTAGATGTCTTTGTACGCTGCTCCTGCTTATCGACGCCGCCGCATTTCCCGTCTTCATTCAAATCAAGCCTTTAGGGCGCTCCCTTATGGAGTTCTTTGACTGGTCACGGATCCCTGTGCAAGTAAAATTGCATCCGTGGTTGGCGTCAATGGATTTTCTGATGGTCGTACTCCTGGTAATTCTCATTATTAAAATGACCGCATCCCCCAAGAATTCCTCATCCATTGAACACTGGCTGGATGAAAAAAAACAGCGCCTCTCTATGATTAAAACGATGGGATGGTTTACCTTGACCTTGGCTGTCGGCTACCTGGTCATGTTGATCGTCGGGCGCTCCCGGCAACCATTTTTTTATATACAGATCAGCCTTTACCACTTTTACATGATTGGATTTCTTTTATCGGTTTGTGCTTTTTCATTTTGGTCATTACATCATTCCCTGGCCAATGATCGGGGGGACCTGCAGAAAAATCTTTTATCGGCGGTATTGATCACATCTATTCTATTAAATGCTTCCCAATCTTTTGCATTTAATCTGGATTTAAAGGAACAATATTGGCCCTGGGCGAGATTTATGGGAAAGATTGATTCATTTGTCATGTCCCATAAGAAAGAAGATGGTTTTTCATTTGATATTATTTGGCAGCCAAGTTCCAGCAGCATGCAAAAACTCAAGCGGGGAGAAACTGTTTATCGCTATCAATACCAGCCTTATTTCGCCCCTTTCGTAAACAAAAAAGACCCTAAGTATTTGCTCTTGTACAAAGAAGATGGTGATTCTTTGACGGAGGCATCTAAAAGTATGTAGAAATTGCCTCGCATGGACTCGAACCATGATACCGAGATCCAGAATCTCGTGTCCTACCATTAGACGACAAGGCAGTAATTATTTAAACGCTTCTTTTAAACGGCGGACGGTCTTTTCTTGGCCCAAGATCACCATGGTATCAAATAGGCCGGGGCCCACGGCTTTGCCGGTCAACGCCACCCTCACGGGATGCACTAAAATGCCAGCCTCAATGCCCAGTTGGGCAACTACCCCTCGAAAAACTTCTTCCGCCGCTTTAACGTTAAAATCACCAATAACGCTTAAACGCTCGGCCAGCAAATCAAATTCTTTGCGCATGTCTTTAGACAGGTGCTGGGCCTTCACTTCTTCTTCGAAGTGGACCTGGTCATTAAATATAAAATCTGTCCAGTCTAAAAAATCCAAAAGTGTGTTCATGCGCCCTTTATATAGTCCCGCCATATGTTCAAGGTCTTTTGGCTGAAGATGTTTCTCAGGGTATTTTGCAGCCACGAAAGGGGCCAACGCCTCAGATAACTGAATGGCGTCCATTTCTTTAATATATTGACCGTTAAGCCATTGGAGTTTTTCTAAAGAAAAAGCTGCCCCTGCTTTATTTATCTTTTTTATAGAAAACATTTTAAGTGCCGAGGCCATCGGTACCTTCTCCTGGTTGTTGCCGGGAGACCAGCCTAAAAGCATCAGGTAATTAACGATGGCTTGTGACAAATAACCCTGGGTGCGGTATTCCGTCACTGCGGTGGCCCCTGCCCTCTTGGACATACGTCCGCCTTCAGGGTCTAATATCAACGGCAGGTGCGCGA
>CAYZLU010000151.1:0-5939 GCA_964479285.1 uncultured Planctomycetales bacterium
TATCCACCCACAATTCTTTGATGGCGATACTTTTATTGCGGTCGCATTCTTCCATCAGATGAATGGGTTTCTTGCCGATAACTCCGTCGACATGACCTTTTTCCGTCTGCACCTTTACCTGGCTGCCCGGCAAAACACCGGAATCAATGCCGCCCACCGGCACCACGCACAAAAAGCCTTCGGTGGTGATATGGCTGATGATAAAACCGATCTCATCGCAATGCCCGGCCATCATGATTTTATATTCAGCTTTGGGGTTTAAAACAGCGATGGCATTGCCGTGCACATCCCGCTTGATCGAATGCGCGTATTGTTTGGTCCGCTGGGCCCACACATTCTGGCTGGCTTCTTCAAAACCTGAAGGACCGCATTGGCTTAAAAAATCACGTAAGAATTTCTTGGATTCGTTGTTCATTTTCTCTCCCCTGACTTTTTGTCCATCTGGATCCCCGACAGAAACATTCGGGGATGACAAATTTATTTATACCGTTGTTTAATATAATTTTCTAAAATATCAATAAACTCTTCCTTGATATGGTCGCCTTTTAACGTCTTAAATTCCTTGCCATCCATGTACACCGGTGCGATGGGATTTTCGGACGCGCCGGGCAGGCTGATGCCGATGTCCGCGTGCCGGCTCTCGCCCGGGCCATTGACGACACAGCCCATGACTGCTACCTTCATCTGTTCTATACCTGGATATTGCTTTTGCCAGATGGGCATTTTTAATTTGATATGACTGTTGATGTCCTGGGCCAAATATTGGAAATAATTGGAACTGGTACGGCCGCAGCCGGGACAGCTGGTCACCGACGGTGAAAAATAACGGAACCCCATGGATTGCAAAAGTTCTTTGCAGACTTCCACCTCTTTGGAACGGGGAACATTAGGTTGGGGGGTCAATGACACCCTGATCGTATCTCCTATGCCCTGTTGCAACAAAATGGAAAGCGCCGCAGCTGATGACACAGCCCCCTTGATATCAGCCCCTGCCTCAGTCAAACCAAGATGTAATGCAAAATCACAGGCTTTTGCCAGGCGTTGATAGACTGCGACCATGTCCTGCAACCCAGACATCTTGACGCTTAAAACCAATTTTTCGGGTGACAAGCCTAACTTCAATGCATACTCTGCCGACCGCAAAGCACTCTGTACCATGGCCTCACGGGTGACTTCGCTAAAATCTTTGGGGTCAGGTGACTTGGCATTGGCATCCATTAATTCGGTCAGCAATTCCTGGTCCAAAGACCCCCAATTAACACCGATGCGCACGGCTTTGCCGTTATCTACCGCTATTTTAATGATCTGCGCAAAATTATCATCATGCAAACGGCCGCGGCCCACATTGCCGGGATTGATGCGGTATTTGTCAAGCAATTGGGCAGTTTGCGGATTTTTACCAAGGAGTGTGTGTCCATTAAAATGGAAATCCCCGATAATGGGAGTTTGAATACCTTCCGCCCGCAGGCGACGGACAGCTTCAGCGGCACCTTTGGCAGCGTCATGGTCATTGACTGTCCAACGCACCATTTCAGAGCCGGCAGCAATCAATTCCCTGGTTTGGACTAACGTGGCTTCAACATCCGCGGTGGGCGTGTCTGTCATGGACTGGATGCGTATGGGATGGTCACGCCCCAGGCTCACGGGGCCTACCAAAACAACAGGAATTTTTCGACGCTGAATAGACGACATAATTTGGATTTACACCTTAAACAAACATGATATAATTGACAATGAATTTTTCACCACGAGGCGCTATTATAGGAAATCAATCGAAAAAAAGCAAGACAAGAAGGTAAATATGGAAATATTTTTGGCCAAAACGCAGGGATTTTGCGCTGGAGTGGCTTCAGCGATCGACATTGTTGAACTGGCCCTCAATACGTACGGCACTCCTTTATATGTTTACCATGATATCGTGCACAATACCTCGGTAGTTGAGGACATGAAAAACCGGGGGGTCATATTCGTCGAAGACTTAAAAAACGTACCGCATGGCTCACGGATCATTTTCAGCGCGCATGGGATCCCGCCTGACCTTATTGATGAGGCCAAAGAAAGGCATTTAAAATACGTCGATGCAACCTGCCCCCTGGTGACTAAAGTACACAAAGAAGCCGTTAAATTCTCCGACCTAAAAGTGGACACCGTGCTCATCGGCCATGTAGGGCACCAGGAATTGATCGGCACCTCAGGGTATGTGCATCCAGATTTACTGCATATCATTGAGAGCGAAGATGAAGTCGAGGACTTAAACATCGACCCGGACAAAACCATAGCCTACATCACCCAAACGACCCTTTCTGTTGATGAGACTCGCGGGATCATTGAAAAATTAAAAACAAAATTCCCTAAACTGATAGGCCCCCCGCGTTCAGACATTTGTTATGCCACCCAAAACCGGCAGGACGCGGTCAAAGAACTGGCTTCCTTCTGTGATATCATTATCATTTGCGGATCACCCCACTCTTCGAATAGCAACCGTCTTCGGGAAACCGGCGAACAAATGGGTGTAACCAGTTATATTGTGGACACGGCAGTCCAGCTGGATTGTGCTGTTTTAAAGGACAAACAAAAAGTGGGCCTTAGCTCAGGGGCTTCAGTCCCTCGCTATCTGGTGGATGAAATCATTGATAAAATCAAAACCTACGTACCTGAATCTATAGTCCATGAATTTAACAACCCGGAAAAGAACATCGTATTTCCGGTGTTACAATTTAAGGAATAAAATGGATTCCTGACTAAAACATTCGAGAATGACATATTGAAAATGGCTAAATTAATCATCGACAATATTACTTACGAAGTCCCTGATGGTGAACCAATGGCCCAGGCCTGCGAAACGGCGGGCATCCCGTTTTCCTGCAATTCCGGCGTATGCGGTACCTGCCAGATTGAAGTACTGGAAGGTGCTGAGAATATCAACGGATTAAACAGGGAAGAAATAGAACTGGCCATGGACCGCACCCACCGATTGGGCTGCCAATGCAAAATTATAAGTGGTACAGTAAGGATAACGTATTAAATGTTTATTCTCCAAGAAAATCCTATTGATGCAATAGTAGCAAGGAACATGTACCATGACCCTGCCGATGGGGCCTTGGTCAGTTTTGAAGGGGTTGTCAGGGCTGATGAACATAAAGGCCCTCAAGTCAGCGGGCTTTTATATATCGCCGATGGGCCTGCATGCCTTGCCGAAGGCGAAGCCATCATTAAAGAGGCCATTTCCAAATTTTCTATCAGCGAAGCGGTATGCATCCAGAGGATCGGCCAATTGAAAACCAATGAAACTGCCGTATGGATTGGGGTCTGGGCGCCCCACCGTGATGAGGCTTTTAAAGGCTGCCGCTATGTTATCGAGGAAATTAAAAAACGGCTTCTTATCTGGAAAAAAGAATTTTATACCAATGGCAGCAGTTCGTGGGTCCATGGTTCCCCGACGCCTGTGATTTCCTGACATGAATACACTCTGTCCCGCCCTGCTTTCCAATTACACCACTTTTCAATTAGGCGGCCCTTGCGATTGTTTGATCGAATGTGCAAGCCCTGATGAACTCATCCAAACAGTCCAAAAATTAAACGAAGAAAACAGGCCCTTTCTTTTGATCGGCGGCGGGTCTAATTTGGTGGTTTCTGACCATGGCCTGAAAACAACGGTGATCCGCTATCTTTCTTTGACTCCCCTGATCGAACGCTCAGGACATGATATCACCGTCTCAGCAAGCACTGTCCTGGATGATCTGGCCATTTTTTGTGTAGATGAAGGCCTGGAAGGTTTAAATTATACGACCGGTATCCCTGGGACCGTCGGAGGTGCTGTGGTTGGCAATGCCGGGGCCTGGGGAAAACAGGTCGGGGACATATTAAAATCCGCTGCTATTATCGATGAACTCGGCAAGACCAAGACCGTGGGTCCTGAATATTTTGATTTTTCTTACCGCCATTCGCGCCTTAAAGAAACAAATGAAATTATTGTTTCGGCCACCTTTTCATTATCACCGGGTGATCCTATCGCTTTAGCCAAGGAACGCGCTGAAATACTTAAAAAGCGGTCTGAAAAACATCCCTGTTTAATCACCCACCCCTGCGCCGGTTCTTTCTTTCGCAACATCGAACCAACTTCGAAAGCAGGGCATCGCCAGGCTTCTGGATGGTTCCTGGAGCAGGCCGGCGGCAAGGACCTAAAAGTCGGCGGGGCTTATATTTTCGAAAAACACGCCAATATCATCATCAAAGGACCGAATACAAAAGCCCAAGACGTATACGACCTCCACTTAAAAATGGTTGAGATAGTCAAAGAAAAATTCAATTTACAATTGGTCCGTGAAGTCCGTTTTGCAGGAAGATTTAATAATGCCCTGCAGTCCAAGCAGAAAGGATTTTGGTAAAATTTTTTATGATAAAACAGTCCTTATTAATGGCCATTCTTGCAATTGTTAGCTTTACGGTTCCAGAATCGTATGCCCAATCAGATGGGACTTGGAGCATAAAAAGTTCCCATCCCCTGGTAATCATCAATCCCCAACAGCAGAAACAATTTAACATGTGGATTTTTCCGGATGAACCAGTAGGTATCATACGCTGGTCAGATCAATATTATTTTTTTGGCCCTGGTTTTAATCAAAAAGATGGAAAAATAATGCAGCAAGGGACCTACAAATTTAAAGGGTCCCTGGAACACATAACTCCCGCACAAACAGGATGGTTAGACCATATGCCTACCTCTTGTTTAAAGCCTGGCGAACAAGAGCCTTCTCCTGATGGGAGTAAATTTGATCGCGATTATGCGGGTGCCTCTTTTGCGTATCTTGTCCATGCCCAAGGCTATGATTATCCTTTATGGGTGCTTCTTTATCATGGTGAATTCCACCAGCCTTTTAGTGATGGGAATGAACACAAAGCAAAATTCTTAACTTATTCCGCCGGAGGCTTGGCTGTATCTTATGATCAAGGGGAAAATTTTCAAAAACTAGGCGAACTTTTTTCTCCCCATGTATCTCTTGAAGAATTTGAAAGTAAGATCCCGCAGCCGGATGGTGTTTTGGACGGCGGAACTGCCTCCTGGGTGGAAGCAGACAAAGACGGTCATCATGTGGATGGTCAACAAAAAGACACCTATTATTACGCTATCGTTGGAGACAAAAATACATGGGAAGATAACGGTTATGGCTTTGCCATTGCCAGGGCCAAAAAGCAGGATGTTCTGGATGCCATTGCGCAAAAAAAGGCCCCGGTCTTCATGAAATACTATGTCCCTTCAGGAGGGCCCCAAAAAGGAGTGGATTATTTTACGCAACCAGCCAAAGGAGGACAATCAACACTTTTGTTAAACAGGGCTGATGAGCATGGGTATATAGCGCATCCACAGCTGGTTTACGATGATTTTATCAAAAAATTTATATTGAGTTATAACTATAAACAGGCAAAGGTCTATGTCCGCGTTTCCAGTGATTTGACCCATTGGTCAGACCGTACATTAATAGCAGAAGCACCTGAGGGGCGTAAACTTTTTTATCCCACCTTGGCGGGTGATGGAGAAGACCCTAAGGTGGTTGGCCGGCATTTCTATTTATACTTTACCACCCTTCCTGACACAGGAAACCCTGGAAAAGACCGTTGGAAAAAACAGTTCATGCGCAGGGATGTTGACATCGCCCTAGACAATAGATGATTTTGGCCGAAGTTCTTCATCCAAAGCTACACGCTCATCAAAGACAAAACACTCACCTTCAAAATAACCGCGGCCGACTTTATTAAAGTAGTTTAAAATCCCTCCATCGAGTTGATAGACCTCTTGGAAACCATTTTTAAGCATTAGCGGTGCCGCTTTTTCACAGCGGATGCCTCCGGTACAAAAGGTAATGACCGGAGTGCTTTGCCATTCTTGGGGCGCTTTCTGGAGATCTCGTTGAAAGCCAGCAAAATGTTTGGTCCCCAAA
>CAYZLU010000152.1:0-5937 GCA_964479285.1 uncultured Planctomycetales bacterium
CTGTCACACAAATGGATGGCTATGTGTACAAACGTTCACCCTCATGTGGCTCAGCCACTGTAGCAGAGCTACAAACAACAGAAGAAACTGATCAACAAAAGTATGAAAAGGTCGAACAAGAGTTCGAATTTATGGAGGCTGATCTCAAGACCTTGTATTTTGCCCTAGATAGAATGGGACATGTTGATGAAAAAGGGTGTAACAAAAGTTTTACTGCACAAAGACTTTTAGAACATGGATACTGTGCTGACTTTGGTGAAAAAGATGACGACGATTATATATATCATCAACACAATGGTGGTAAACCACGAGATGAATATTTTTCTTTGCTTGCTGCAGCTAGAAGATTAAAAAATAAGATTGACGTGAAAAATCAAGAAAGGCTTCTTCTCAGTCGCATGCTCACTGACAATCTCGTTGGAGACATTATCAAGAAACACAAATTATTATAATAAAAAAAACAAAAAAAACAAAAACATGGAAAAAATTCTGAAACCGTACTTATGTGACGACCTTATCTTTGAAGTACAAAAGTATGCAAGAGTTAAAAATCCAGAAGTTATTGAGACCATAAACGGTTGTGTTAACAAATGGCCTGGTCAATCTCTTCATATATACCCAGATGATTGGGAGGATGACGTATTAGATTTACAAGCTTATCGAGCTTGCATTGGCATCAGACTTGGTAGGCCTAGGGACCGACTTGGATGTTACTACCATTACTGGGAATGGAAAGATTGGTCTTAGTATCACTACAAAACTAATCATATGTCGATGATATAACCAAGCAATTATTTACATCAAGATGTAATGGTTTCGCACATCCACTGTACAAAAGATTGTTTGCAACAAGATTGTCACAATATTCCTTCGATGCATGTGGTGGGATTTGTTGTTTCGTTGTTTTTTCTATACCACAACGCATAATCCGACAAGCGGCAATATCAACGAACCAAACCGTACCACAATTAGGACAATGTAAATGCGGCTCTTCTATTGTGTAATGCCCATCTTCCTCAGTGACAGGCGTTTCGGTCAGCGGTTTGCAAAGTTGACAAAACATTTTATTATTTGTATAAAATAAAAATATGGAAAGAATATTAAAACTTTATCTTTGTGAGGATCTCATCTTTCTAACACAAAAGTATGCACGCGTAAAACAGTGTCCTTTCAAAAATGCAGGAAGTTTAATTTATGACAAACACAAAAAGATTTATTGTCACTCTACAGTAATAGTACATAAATGTCCTGACTTCAGGAAAACGAAACATTGGGACGATGATTTTAGGCTGCGAAACCAACGCAACGTGTGGCTATACATCTAGAAATAGTAACATTTTAATTAAAAGCATCCACATTTTTTTCGTACGTTTAGCATTAATTCACCTTTACTCGCGGAGACACACATCTCTATCATAGCATCAACAAGATCAGCATGTTCAGTTAAGAATTTCTTTACGTCTTGATCATGGATCGAGTTACACACACTTTGAAACGCACCCAACACAGACGATTTTTTCATCTTACTATCATCATACACTCTTTCAGCTTCTTGAATTAGAGAGATTAGGCACGATACTATGTCCGTACCACTTGTAATGGTTTTTTGGGTGGCTGGGCTCATCAATAGAGCCAATGATTGCAAAGACATTTTTTCTATCGAATTTTAGTTATGATAAGTTTCATGACAATCTAATTTTTTTTTATGTTTTTTTTTTGTTTTTTTTTTCCTGCTTCATGCGGGTTGACGATGTTTCACCCCTCCATTTGTTTAACTTCCGATCTTATTTTCATATTTTCCTTCAGCTTAGTTACAATGGGGTCGGCTGCTTTGGGGGGTCCGGGGCTCCGATAAGGGGGGGAAATTTTTTTAAAAAATTTTTGAAATTCTATTTTGCCGGACCCCCCAAAGCAGCCGACCCACCCAAAGCACGCTATGGATTTCTATAGTACCTTCATTACTTTTCACCCTTAAAATGTCGCCTAAAGGGTGAAGCAGGGTGAAGCATTTGAACTACTTTTTCATGTATTTCTTCTTGGGGGGGGGGGGGACGCCCTACAGGGACACGCCGCGCGCACCAACCCCACCCCCATAACACGCCCCACTCCCTGGGGGGGGGGGGCAAGCACCAATGGGAAATGGGGCCTAAAGGAAATGTACACTTTTATTTTTTATGACGTTTAGCTGGTCTTTCCCAAGAAATATCATTGGACGGTTGGACCATTTGAACCACAATATTTTGCCCTTGCCCAATCTCAAGGATTGTATCTTCATAAACCTCATCAGGCCACACATATTCTAATTTGTTAGACCCATGTGACATTTTTCCCACAAAATGGGCGCGACATACATCCATATCCTCAAGATAGAGCACATGTGGTTGATGAATGCATTGGTAGCGGCCTGTTGGTTGACCATCACTTAATATTTCTACTGCCCGATTAGAGCACCCACAATGATAAGCACCAGTGTTTCCTTTTCCATAACAACGTTTTTGCTTATGTTTTTGGACGACAAGATATTTTTTGATATCCTGAACGAAACTATGCTGTTCATAATTTTTGTCTTTTCTATAACGGTTGAAATCCTTTTCCAACACATCAGAACCTATTCCTTTTTGAACATATCTGGTTTGGAAATACTCTCGGTCAAGACATAACTTGCGATGGGCGTAACCACGTAAAGTTCCATTCGCGGATCGCAACATTTGATTTGCTAAATCCTCATCTTTTGGAACATGCTGCCAAGGAACCCACTTTTCACGGTCGATTTGGGGTTTAACAACCTTGTAGTAATAAGCAGCCACCACAATTTGAGGAACGCCAAATGCAGCGTCAAAGTAATCCTTCATGGTCATTCCTTCAGGGATAGAAAATACAGCATGTGTCGTGAAATACCGACGATCGCCAAATTCAATAAGCTGAGAATGAAATTCATCATTATTAATGATGATTGCATTTAAAAAGTTATCCGTAAAATATTGTATACCATATTTCTCTTCAATCATGATTTTGAATTGAGTTGCAATTTTTTTGATTTGAGCCGCGCCCTCACGACTCATAACTTTTAAGCAATCATCTAAAATCAAAAACATGGTTTGTTTTAAAAAAGGGCCGGAAAACTTGGTCAAATCGTCTGATTTTTCAATTGAGACGGTGTACTGATGCCCTGCTATCCCAGATAAATAAATTTTAAAAAATTCTGTTTTCCCACAACCAGGAGGTCCATTAACCTGCCACACGACTTGTGACTTAATCGTAGGGTAAACAATCATCCACGCCATCAATCGAATAGCAAACTTTGCATTTTCTGCATTACCATGACATATTACGTTTAGCAGATGATCTAAGAATGGTTTCACTCGCCCTTGTAATTCCTGTTGTATTTCCTCCTCTTTCAAATCATCCAACTCGTTAGCAAACAACCATGCGTCCACGTCGTCCTCCGTGATATTTTGCCCCATAAAAATGTTGTGGTGATAGGGAGTCGATCCCTCCTTTGGAACAAATTCAATATTACTGGTTGTAGTGCGTTTGTCCCATTTTAACCACATAGCGGTGATGGAATGATTAACAACACCTATTTCTTTCATTTTCTTCACACCAAATGTGTATTTGTAATCAATCTTGTACTCAGGAACCGTCAGGTCTGCATACATCTCCTGGTGAGATTTCTGGGATCTAAATATCCAAGTTGGGCATGGGCGTTTCTCCCACATGGTTGAATTTGGAACAGGAAAATATGCAGATTCCATGGTAATGTCTCCCACTTGAGCTTTTTTGCTTTTTACGTACACCCAGCGCCTATTCAAGTCAACAAGAGCTCGAATCATACATTGTGTTCCGACTTTTGATTTACCTAATTTCTCCTCTAAACTTTTGATTTCATCTTTCAACACTTTTTGTTCTTCCGCAGAACGAGGGATAAAATTTTTGCACATATTGCTGTTTGTGGGAACATCAAGCAAAGGATAAATTTCGTTTAACCGGGCGCGGATCCGATCCATATCAGTTTTTGTGGGAATATCCCCAAAAATACGTTTCTTCCATGTGTCTGTATCCAAAGGCAGCAACTTGCGTTTCGTCTGAGGTTGTGCACGCAAAAAATCTAAAGCCAATGGAACACCAGGAGGTCCTTTTCCCAAAGAATAGCACGTCTTCCAACTTTCATAATAGTTCAACATCATTTTCAATTGTCTTTCTCGTTTATCATCTTCTAATGTGACGAAGTAGTCTTGCATGGGATCTTTGCAATCTGTGGAGTATTGTAGCCATAGATTATAGCCTGCTTCAGCACCTTGGAAGATGTGTCCCAGCGCCCAGCCAACTTTTAACCAAACTGCGCGAGGGCGTGGTTCTTTTAAATCTACGGCTGGAATGTGGTGGTCGATTATGTCCTTTGCTTCGTCGCGGTCATAATAATCATATGGATATTCCACTCCTTCGTCATGATCAGTTTCTGTAGCTACGCTACAATCAGGCGCTTCTTTCTCATCTTTAATATCTTCATGAAATTTGCGTGGCTTCTTGTATGTTACCTGTTTAGCAAGCCTCTGACTTGATGTAATATGTGGCAAGATTAAATGAGGTCTATTTTCCCAATCAACACTTTGTAGCAAATGCAGGTACATATCCACATCCGTGATCTTTTTGCCCCCAGGTAATGCGAGCCCCTGACCATCCGCATCCTTTCGCGATCCAAGCGTTCTCATGGCCCTATTATTAGAGGCAATTCCCTTGTCGATCGCCGACGCAAGGAAAGTCCCTTTCTTTTCCTCTTTCATATATGTCAATATGGGCATGGTCATACTCACATCATGTACTTCGCGCAGAATATCAGCAAAATGGTGCTTCCAATCCTCGCATCGCAAACAAGGGTACGGAATATGGAACGAAGCCTTAAACTTTCCTTTGCTTGCTCTATGATTAGTGGAATAAATGTATCTAAAAAAAGACGAAGTTTCTTTAGTTTCAGTCAATCCTGAACGATTCAACACAATCTTCACGCAAGTATCAACCGCACCTAGAATTTTCTTTTCATCCTCTTCTGTGCACGGATGATCTAACATGATTTCAACATCAAAGAAAAGAGGACAGGATCTATCGCCGCGAATTAATTCATAGAATTGTCTTTGGGCAGGTAACATGCGCATAAATTGTTTAACAAACGCCGCTTGATTCACGCAGCTACCAAATTTATAGCTTCCCAATTTGTAAAAAAAATCATGCTTTGGAGATTGACGGAATGCGTGAACAAAACATTCCTCCTGTTTGTCGAAAAGAATTAACCCATCCTTGTTGCGCACCACCTTGTTTGTAGTTGTGACTCTGTCACAGTCAGAGCTACAGTCCATAGTAGAATTCGGTTGCTTGAGTTTCTGTTTTTGGTTTCGTTTTTTTTTTATTCCTGAAAAACCGAAAATTTAAATGTAGAAATTTTTTAGAAATAATAAATATTTTATTTCAGAACATATTTTTTTTTTACATAAATATAAAAAATATTTGTATTTTCGAAAATGTCGTTAGTGGTAAGCGCAGTAATGTTCAATGCTATGGGTAATCCTCATGCCACAAGAGGAGTACCTGCGAGGAGCTGCAAGTGGACAACCACCAGAGCCCGAACATGGTGTAAAAAAAACCTGGGTACCAATCAACCTTATGGTTCAGCTAAAACTACAGGAGATGGTTGGATTATAGTGCACATATTACCGCCAAAAAAAAAAGGTGATGAATTTAAGGAGGGAAAGACATGCTTTTGTCCAGAAAAGTGTATTTATTTGATGCAAAGAGAAGCAGATTGGGAAAAAAAGGTCGCCGCGCCCTTACCCCCACTCCCCCGCACCGGCAGACCCAGGAAAAGAAAGAGTCAAGATGTTGGCCTTTTGATTATGGATGATATATTCGTCCCTAGCAGTTCCGAGGGGACCAATTTGAAGA
>CAYZLU010000153.1:0-5908 GCA_964479285.1 uncultured Planctomycetales bacterium
GTTCCACATCATGGATAGTACTGATTTAGGAATCAACACTCTCCTTGATAAAGGCAACGATCATGCCAAGCAACAGCCCCACGGCACAGCTCACCAAATAATTAACAAGGGCATTGGGTTTAATAGGCCTTTGGGGGACTTCCGCTGGTGAGACGACCATGACCACATCATCAATGACCTTGGCCAAATTTAATTTAGCTTCATCACGCTGCTGGACCAGTCCATCGTAGGAAGCGAGAAGTCTGTCCACATTGCGTTTTAACCCCAAATATCCCACCTGGTTGGATGATAAAGACCCTGAATCTCCATAAAATTTGTTAACAATACGGTAAAGCACTTCTTTGCGTGTTTCTAAAAAAAGTTTTTTGACGGCCAAAGCCAGGTCATTTTCCAATTCTGGGGTCAATGGTTGGTTAAGGTTGGCTTTCAATTCCTTGACGATTTTGGTCTTGACCTCAGCTATGATCTTGTCCTGGGCTTTGACCGCTGGATGTTTTTCGGTATAATCAATCAAGAGTAAAAAGCGTTCAAATTCCAGTTCCAGAAGGCGGCGTTTTAAGCCGATAAATATGTAATTGGTGGAATCGTCGCCCGTTATTTTATCAAAAATATTTTTTATCTCCCCTGTGGAAGCGGCGTCCTCAAAAGCCTTTAATTCGTTGTCTATCTGGATCATTTGACTTTCGAAATCAAACGTCCCTTGGATGGTCATGCGGTCCAGGGTCTCTTTGACCTTGGGTGTCACTTCAAACACTTTTTCATTTTGGTTGAATTTTTGCAGCTGGTTTTCTTGGGCCTCCAACTGTTTACGGTATTCTCCTAATTGCTGGTCAATATAATCAATCAAGGCCTGGCTCTGTTTTTTCCTTCCATTGATGTTCTCAACACCATAGACATCGGCAATAGCAGTGGCCATTAATGCTGCTTTTTTAGGGTCGCTGGAACGCGTAATGATGTTTAAAATATCCGTACCGTGGATCTGTTCGACATCGACATAATCACGGTATTTTAATGCAAAAACATGCAAGGCTTTTTCCCTTTCATCGGGATCTGAAGGAAGGACTTCCATTTTTTCAGCCACCTTTTTAAGAACAGGGAGGCTGGTGATCAACTGTATGTCTGTCTTTAGATTGTCCGGTTCCGATGCCGTATCCTCCGGAAGGGCCGCACCCTGGCCTAAAGCGCTTACGCCCAAGATAGGTTGATGCCGTTCAATCTTTAACTCTAATACTGCTTCATAAATGGGTGTTTGTAATTTGGTAAAAATGACCGTGGAAACCATGACCAAGGCAAAAATAAAGGCAATTGTTTTTTGCCTCTTGCGCATGATCCGCCAGTACTCTGAGAGTGTTAACTCGTAATTTTCCATTGTTTATTGGGTCGTTTTAGTGCCTGTACTTGAAGGGGTTGATTGTTGATTAAGGATCGTGGCCCCGCCCAGGGTGTAATAATCCGCAATATAACTGAATACCTTGTCCCTGAAGGTGTCAATATCAAAGAATAGCGTGTTGGGCACATAGATCAAATCATTAGGTTTGACCGCGATATTGTCGCTGCGGTCTCCTTTAAGCATCATTTTTTTCAGATTCAGGCGCAATATCTGGGGCTTGTCCCTGCCCCCGCGCATGACCAGAATATTTGCTAAATTGGCTTTTTGAGAATCATAGCCGGCCTTAATAACGGCATCCATTAACGATAAATCTCCCTCGAGTGTAAAGACCCCCGGGCCAGCCGCACCCATCACAATATATTTTCCTGATGTATTGATCTCTAATGTCAACTGCGGGTCCCGGATATATTCAGCTAATTTCTCATTTAAAAATCCCCTGGCATCCCCTCGGTTCATCCCTGAAACCTTGGCATTCCCGATCAATGGCATCGCAATTTCACCCTGGCCATTGACCTGATATACATTGGTCACCAATTCACCGCGGTCTTTATAAACCACTTTCAACGTATCGCCTGGAACAATGATATACCGGGTATCTTCATCACCGGTGATAATGGTCATTTGCTGGGCGATCAACTTCTTTTCCTCTTCCAAAGCAGTGTCAGGATTTTTGGCATTTCCCTGGGAAAATTTTTTTTCAGCAAGATTTCTAACAGCCACCGCCCTCTCTTCCACACTCAGGTCCGGATAACTGACTGCAGCCTGGGACCCGGAGGCCCCGGAAAATAGCATTAAAACAAAAACGAATGTTAGTTTCATATTATTTTAACCCTTAGCGCTGACAGCAAACGCAGCGCGCAACTCTTTTTCTTCCTTAGGTTCGACGGGACCGTTAATATAAACCAACTGGTCATTCAACAAATTAATCACCCTGCCATCTTGCTGGGCCTGCCTTTCTGTATTCATTAATACCCGCAAAATAGAACGGGTTGGAAATTGATGGTTAGCGGCAATCACTATACCGATCTCACCTGTATTGAGATGGACCAAACTGCCAATGGGATAAATGGACATGAATTCCACAAATTTCTTGACCATTTTCTTCTCGAAAATGATGTCTTTTTTCATGATGAGCATTTTAATGGCCGCGTACGGGCTGAATTCCCCGCGAAACGCACGTGGGTGCGTCAACGCTTCAAAAACATCACATAAGGAAACTATTTTTGCAATAGAAGAAATTTCTGGCCCAACTTTTCCATTGGGATAACCCTGCCCATTGACACATTCATGCATGTCCATTATCCCATCAATGATCCTTTGGGGAAAAAAAGACTTGAACATTTCGGCGGATTTTTGGGGGTGCTCATGGATACTTTGGGTCTCCTGTTCTGTCAATGCCGTTGATTTTTGAAAGAAATCCAGGTAATCTTTCATCCCAAAATCATGTCCAAAAGCGCAGAGCGCGGTGTCTTGGATGTCCTGCCTGGAAAGACCTAAATAGGTGGCAAAAGCGACAGAAAGGACCACGTTGTTTACGATATGACCATAAAGATAATTGTCTCTTGTACAATTGTAAGAGTATAATAAAAGCTCGTTGTACGGGTTCCCTTCAAAAACGATGATCACAGAATCTATGGCTCGTTCGATTCGTTCTTTTTCAATCCTTTCATTCATTGAAAAACGGACGGTATCTGTAAGTTCTTGATAATGTGCCGCTTCATCCATAGCCCTCAAACTCCTGACCAAACAACCGGGTCCAAATTTGAATCCTTGATCACTTTCTTGATAAGGACATCATCAACAATTTTCTTCTGCTGGACATACCCCTCTAATAATGCCAGGTCGCAAATGCCATTTATGACCCGTGGGATGCCCCCGCAGGAGCGGTAAATCAATTTTTTTGCAGCAGCATCAAAAATTTCATCCTCTGCTCCGGCAATCCTTAAACGGTGATCTAAATAACGATAGGTGTCCTGTTCATCCAAAGGGTTTAAATGAAAATCAATGATCAATCGCTGTTTTAATTGGGGCAGTTCCTTTAAACGTTTGCGCAGTTCTGATTGGCCGATCAGGATCAACGTCAATAAAAAGCGGTCATTTTGCTGGTAATTTAATAGCATGCGCAACTCTTCAAACGTTTCCAGATCTTCGATGGATTGGGCCTCATCAATGACCAAAACTGTCTCCTTGCCCCGGGTCAAATTTGCATATAGCATTTCATTAAAAACACGCAACAGCTGCCCTTTATTTTATCCCTTAAGAAGGACTCCGCCCAATTGATAAATAATTTCCATGAGTAACTCATTGGCTGTTAACCTTGGGTTGGTGATTAATGCCACCTCAAACTTTGTACCTACCAACTCACTTAAAAAAACACGGCTTAGGACCGTTTTCCCACATCCATATAAGCCTGTCAGCAACATGGCCCCTTTTAAATCTTGAACAGTATAAATAAGCTTCATCAACGCTTCTTCAATTTGTTTGGAATAATAAACATACCGTGGATCAGGTGTCAACTCAAAGGGCCTCTCTTTTAATTGCCAATATTGCGTGTACATTTGGAATCACTTTTCCCTAAACTGTTGAAGGATTTTCTTCAAAACAGGCGAATTAATGTGTTGGACATCAACGGCCATATCAGTGTTCTCAGCTGAACGAGCTGGAGGTATTTGGGGGATTTCCTTCGCTCGTTTCTTTGGTTTTTCCTCAACAGGCAGATCAGCATTGTGCTTAGAAGCCATCCCAAAACCTGCGACGGAATTCGGCTTGCCCTGATGGCTTTCACCTGCGTCGATCCTCCTCACCGTAGTGCTGCGACTACGCTTCGTCGTCTCTCCTTGTTGAAAGCCATCAGGCTCAAGCCTCGGTTCTTCGTCGGAGGTTTTAGGATGACTTCTAGGTGAACGTGCCGTTTTCGCTGATGAAGATTTGTGAAATATTTCTTCCATGATTGGGTCTGCAATCGGGTCAGGAGTCACATTTGATGCGATCGTTTTAGGGGCTGAGAATTCAAGACCTGTCTCCTTATTCGTTTCATTCATTTTTGGCATTTGCGCATGTGATTTTCCCCAAAATTTTTCTTCCCCATTCAAACTTAAAAGATTATCTTCCAATGAATTCGAGATTTGTCTCTTGATCAGGTCAAAGAAATGTTTAGTCAACAACCATAATGCAGCGGCCCCCAATATAAAAATGAAAAGGATCGTAAGACAGGTGGCGGGGTTGACTGACGCTTTGATCAGGTCTATGGCAGAAGGTTTCAGGTCTTCCAAGGCCAATATCCAATTTAGTTCATCGATGGATACATAACGGATGATCCTTCGCGGTTCATTGAAATTCCACGAATTCTTGTCCGGGTACTCGACCCAGCCGCGCTTTTGCTTTTGCATCTCATAAATAATTTTTGTTTTATAACCTTCCCACAACTTTCGCCCGGCCTCTCCATCATTACGCCTATCGATGACCACACTACCGTCTGTTTGATTAATAATAAAAACACCAGGATCAACGCTTGTTGCTGAAAATGGGACTTGATTGGCTTTTAATTGCGCGGCCATGGTTTGGGTTGAAGCATCCAACCTTGTCTTTAAATCATTCTCTATCCTCTCTTTGTTGCCAATGACCATCAACCAAAATACAGCAACCATGGACAGGCCCAGAATGCCAATTTGCGCCAGGATCAAGAAAATCTTATTGTGGGTTCTTGGATTCATCAGGAAATCTCTGTCTTCCAATCAGCATTAATATGGTGATGTTAATAAAGATCATCACCGCTTGAATAAACAAAACTACCACCGGAAAACTGGTACGCGCATGCTCGATGACAAGGGCGCTTAACCCCATCACTATACTGGTCGAATAAATAAATACCACGGCCGCGTCTTCTTTAAAACCTAAATGGATCAGGCGGTGATGGTAGTGGTCATGCCCGCGGTAATCAAGCCATTCTTTAAAGTTATGGACATGGTTGTTCTTGATACGGCTGATGGTGATATAGATCATATCAAAAATCAATACACTGAGGACCATCAGCGGGATCCCGACCCCGACAATTGAGTTCCATTTTGACCAGCCGCCATATAATGAAATACAAGCCAGCATAAAGCCTAAAAAAGTACTTCCCCCATCCCCCAAATAAATCTTGGCTGGTTTAAAATTAAATACCAAAAACCCAAGTCCTGCGCCAATAAGGATTGAGGAAATCAAAAGTATACTGAATTGATCAAGATGCAAAGAGATCAAAAAGAAAAATATGCTGGCAATGACCGCGAACCCTGCCGCCAAACCGTCGGCTCCGTCCGCGAAATTGGTCGCATTAACAATGCCTAATATCCAAACGCACGTGATAAAGACCGTCAGGCATTCTCCCCACCATGTGTGCGGTAAGAACGTGACTTTCACACCGGCTGACATGACAATACCGGCAGCCAAAAGCTGGCCCAATAACCGGACAACGGAGGACAAAGGCCTGATATCATCAATGGTCCCCATGACCACCATTATACTTGCCGCAATGAT
>CAYZLU010000154.1:0-5888 GCA_964479285.1 uncultured Planctomycetales bacterium
GGATGGCCATCATCATGGCTTCATAAAGGGCCGTCCCCCCATCGTACAAAGAGGAATTGGAGGTGTCCATTCCGGTCAGGGCACACATGGAACTTTGATACTCGAACAGGGCCTGTAAAGTCCCCTGGGCACATTCAGGCTGATACGGAGTATAGGCCGTGTAGAATTCCCCCCTGGAAGTCAATGAAGGCACGACCGTCGGGATATAATGATCATAATAGCCCCCGCCGATAAAAGGAATGACATGCACATTGTTCTTTAGGGACAAGGCCGTCACATGGCGCACGACCTCTTGTTCCGAAAGGCCACGCGGCAAATCAAATGATTTGGGCCTATGCTCAGGTTTGATGTCAGCAAAAAGGGCGTCGATATTCTTGACGCCGACAGCCTCGAGCATTTGCTCGACTTCTCGGGGAGTGTTGGTAATATACGGGTTCAATTAAAAATCCTGTTCTATTAATGGGCAAGGGATTCCAAATAACTGCGGTATTCTTCAGCGCTCATCAGATTGGTGCTCTCATCCATATCTCGCACCTCGATCCTGGCAATCCAGCCTTTGCCATAACAATCTTTATTGATCAAAGCGGGACTGTCCTCCAGCTTCCGGTTGACTTCAGTCACCCGCCCCCCCATAGGTGCGTATATGTCGCTTGCCGCCTTGACCGACTCGACGGAAACAAACTGTTCAAACTGTTCCACTTCAGCTTCTTCTTCAGGAAGTTCAACATAGGTCACATCCCCCAAAGCTTCCTGGGCATAATCTGTGATGCCCATGGTGGCGATATTGTCCTCAATGGAAACCCATTCATGCTCTTTCGTATAAAGGAAACTTTCTTCGATCTCCATACCCATCTCCTGCTTGACTATAATTTTAAAGATCCGTTTTTATAAAAAGGCCTTTGGATAATCATGGCCGCAGTTTTATTCTTTTCATCCCCAAAAAATATCTGCGAGCCTACGTCCCTGGGCCGGCCGCTCATGAAACCTATGCCAATGCCCATGTTGGATGCCGGGGAAAAAGTGCCGCTTGTCACGACCCCTATTTCATTGCCCGCGGTATCAAAAATCTTATTCCCTGCCCTTGGGCTCTTGCGCGAGGTGCTGCTAAAATAACCGACAGCGCGTTTGAGGGGCGACTGCGCCAATACAGCCTGGCGTCCGATAAAATCTTTCTTTCCATCGATAAACTTGTCCAACCCTGCTTCCAGGGGAGAAATGGTTTCATCAAGTTCGTGGCCATAAAGGCTGTAGCACATCTCAATGCGCAAAACATCACGGACCCCGAGACCTGTCGGTTTTACTGTAGCATCGTTCAAAATCATTTTCCAGATTTCTTTACACTTTTCCCAAGGACAGTAAATTTCATAACCCAACTCACCGGTGTACCCGGTACGGCTAATCAAACAAGGGACCCCTTTTATTTGGAATTGATCGAAAGAATAATAGGCCAATTTTTCTATTGCACCGAACCCCAAAGCCTTTAACACCTCGCGCGACCGCGGCCCTTGCAGGTCCAGTTTGGCCGTTTTAAAAGAAGCATCTTCAAAATAGGCCTCAGCATTTAAGTTAGCACGAAAATGACGGGCGTCTTTCTCAATATTCGCCGCGTTGACTACCACCATCCAATCCTGCAGTCCTTTGCGGTAAACAATCAAATCATCAATGACCCCGCCATCCTCATTGAGCATGGCACCATAACGGCATGTGTTAACTGGCATGTCCACGATGGATTGGACCACAATGGCATCCAGCCCGCAGGCTTTCGCGTCGCCTTTAATTATAAACTCACCCATATGGGAGCAGTCAAAAAGGGAAGCTGTTTTACGGTTATACTCCCATTCAGCGAGAATACTCTCATATTGCAAGGGCATGTTCCAGCCGCCAAAGCCCACCATTTTAGCGCCAAGCGAGGCGTGGACATCGGCTAAAGGAGTATTATTTAAGTAGGTTTCCACAGGTAAAATGCCCAATTTCCTTGACCTCGTAATATTGAATCACTATTTGTCCAAAACTATAGCCAAAAGTCATTTTAATGTAAAGATAAAAATTAATAAATCCAAAACGCGTCGCAATGTATTCAGAGGTAAGAAGCTTCTAAAACGCGCCTGGAGGGACTCGAACCCCCAACCCTTAGTTCCGAAGACGCTTAAAATTTAGTTCTTTCATTAAATTTTTGCTCTCTCAAGAATAAAATTCAGCACTTTTAAGAATTTCTACCAGTTTCATTAAAAGGCTTGCCCCTGTAAGCCTTCTCCTTTCTTCTTAGTCGGTTAAACAAGATTAAGCGCCCATGCACATAATCAAAATTCCTTACTTCTCTAAAGAGTAGCACAAAGCCCCGTTGATAATTACTTTTGCCCCTGAGGGCTATCCTGTATTGGCAAAAATCCATTATTTCCCAACATACTGATGACACCTCTTAATAGATAATTGTTATTGAAACTAATAACGTATTTTCTTGCATCTTCTTTTACGGAATCAATCATCTTTTTGTCTCGCAATTTTCCCAACAAACGGGAAATATCTGCTGAAATCTTCGTCGGAAATACTTTTTTCACATCAGAGGCTCTAAAAATCTGTTTCTCGACAGCAATCTTTAATATTTTAGCTTCGACATCTGTAATAACTTTACGTTCCAAAGAAAAATCTATTGCAGGCGCTAAAATTGTCGATGAGAGAAACTTATAATCTAACAATTTATCAATCTTCTGAATCTCGGTCTTTAATCCTCCCAAAACGTATTCGCACCAACCCAGCAAACCAGCATCTTCACCCGTATCCGCTTTGGAAAGAAATTGATAATACTGATTTCTATCATTACAAAAAATCGCCGTGGGGTTAATAATCCTATCCTCGTCGACCCTAAACCCTTGTTTAACTAACATTGCATATGTAAAAAGCCTGACCGTTCTCCCATTCCCGTTCTTAAACGGATGAATCCAAACAAAACGATGATGAGCTAATGCAGTTTTTAGCAAATCATATTTTGAAGGTGCACCATCATTAACAAAATTAAACAACTCCTCCATGTAAGAATTAACCTGGGTATAATCTGGCGGTTTATGCTCGGCTCCTGAAATACTGATATTCTTTTGCCTATACTGTCCTGGGGTTTGGTCTCCTTCTTTGTTGGGATTTAAATTGGCCACTACCATTTCGTGCACCTTACTCAAAAAAGCACGGTTCAATGGGTAGCCATCCACAGTCTCGTCAATAAAATCTAAAGCTTTTTCCACATTTTGAATTTCGGTAATATTTTCGTCAGGTGTATTTTTTTCTTTTTCTATTTTAGTCTCAATGTATTCAGCTAAGGTCGTTCTATTACCTTCGATTCTTGCAGAACCAATACTTTCTAACGTATGAAAAATCTTTTTTAATTGAAAGAAGATTTTGGGATGAGTAGTTCCTTCCAATTCTTTCTTACGCAAATAATCCAACTCTATAATTAAATCTGTAAGAGACGATTTAAAAGAGGGTTCAACTATTTTCAAATCAAAATGTCTAAATTGTGGGGCCATTGGATTTACCTATTCTGTTATTGAGATTTAACACTATATTCTATAACCTACATATTACCAGACTGATAAGACAGTCATAGTATACAACATATTTAACATTTTACAAATAAATATTTACCACCCATACAAATCATTATTAACACCACTTATACTGCATTTAACCATTGTCATACCATTACATCATAAGGTTCATCCAGCATGAACTTTCTTGAGCTTTAATATAACATCGAAGGCCCCTGGTTGAATTAAAATAGATTACCATATTCAGGCACCTTGACCAGAAATAGCTTTAGACTGCTTTGAGCAGACGATAATAGCGTAATTAAATAATTCATTTAATTTTTTGGCTCCAACAGGCCCGCAAAACTGGCTTGCGGCAACCCCAATTTGTCACTTTCTCATGGAGAATGACAAGTAAATATTTATGTAAGTATAATAATACCAATACTTACGTAAAATTGTCACAGAAATACGTCCTGTCAAATTGCAAAAAAGTCCTCCGAGCCTCCCAATATCCTCCGACCCTTAGCTTCGCAGACTTAGGGTTAATAGCCTAAGGGGGTGGGCTGGGGTTCGATTTAAGAAATTTTTTTCGCCAGCCTTCCCATGACCCAATGGTTGAAAAACTCTCTTAAAGAGAAGAATTATATATAAATATAATACAAAGGAAATATTTTGGAATACCCTTTATTTCGCTTCCAGTGCCCCTATAAGCCCCTGGAACTCCACAAAGGCATTTGCCTCTATCCCAGCGTTTTATAACAATTTTAAGGTGTTAAAAACTTTGTGGTCTTAGCGGTCAAAATCGGGGGGGGCTGTCGCCCTGCCATCCAGCAAGTGAGCGCAAGCTTTCAGTCATCATACAGCTATGCTTCTTTAGTAAAAGGCGTAGAAGGACGAAAAATTTACGCTTCGCCTGATACATCCCCACATCAAATACATCCAGTCATCATCAACACATTCCCTGTATCTGTATTGATAACTCTCACGGTCAATGACCAACCAAGGCGAGCAAGGTCTTATTTGGTCGCCTATATAATCCGTAGGATTATATAATCTTTACACAAGCCATTTATAAGGTGTTTATAATGTATTTACTTTAGACGGGGATTTTTGGATAAATCCATGAAAACATATATGGATACGACTTATTCCATTAAGTCCGAGTGTTGGTTTGGACATGCGTATTTTCCTAATTCATTACCAGGCCTGATGACAATTCGTTACCAGTGCTGATCATAATTCGTTACCACCCCTGATCACAATTCATTACCAGTGCTGATCACAATTCATTACCACCCCTGATCATAATTCCTTACCACTTCCTGATGGAGTAAAGCGATAACTTAAGCTTGATTTTTAAGGCTTAAAAAGGCAGCTTGTTGTCTTTTAACAATAGACAATCAAGGAGGCCTTTTTATGCCTAAAACACGGGAGTTAAGCATGAGAACAATACGGGAATTATTACGACTTGGCTTAAGCCATAAGATCAGTGCCAGGGACGTTGGCCGAAGCCTCAAGGTTAGCCACCCAACAGTGCAAAAGTACCTGCAGGTAGTCAAAGACGCAGGATTGGATTGGCCACAGGTAGAAGCCATGGATGATCAGCAATTAAAACAACTGTTACAAAACGTCCGTGGCCGCAAACAGGATGTTGAAAAACCCCTGCCCGACTATGCCTATATCCATCAAGAGATGAAAAAACCAGGGGTAACGATGTATTTATTGTGGCAGGAATACCTAGAAGCTAATCCCACAGGCTACAAAATGGCCCAGTTCAGGCGTTATTATTATGATTACGTCAAAAAGATCGATGTCACCTTACGGAAACGTTATAAGTTTGGGGAGATCATGTTTGTAGATTATGCAGGACAAACGGTACCGATTTATGATCGGTTGACGGGCGCTGTCAGTGAAGCCCAAATCTTTGTAGCCCTGCTTGGCGGCAGCAATTACACCTATGCTGAAGCGACAAGTGATCAAGCACTGCCATCATGGACAGGATCACATGTCAGAAGCTTTGAATATTTTGGTGGAGTGCCACAAGCAGTGATTGGAGACAATCTTAAAGCAGGTGTCAATCGTGCGCACCGATATGAGCCGGATATTAATCCAACCTATCGTGAGATGGCGGCCCATTACGGGTGTGTCATCATGCCAGCCAGGGCTTATAAGCCAAGAGATAAGGCCAAGGTAGAATCTGGGGTCTTGGTTGTGGAACGCTGGATATTGGCAGCTTTACGTAACCGTAAATTTTTTAGCTTAGGCGAGCTTAATGAAGCCATCAGGGAATTACTGGTGATGTTAAATAAACGGCCCTTCAAGAAAATGGAAGGTAGCCGGGAATCTGTGTACTTAAGCCATGAGAAG
>CAYZLU010000155.1:0-5881 GCA_964479285.1 uncultured Planctomycetales bacterium
CAATTCCCTGGGTAACCGTTCGCGGACATATTCAATAAGACACTTGCGGTTAGTAATACGCATTTGCCAAAGATCCTCATCAGAAATACGGCGTATATTATGCTCTATAGTTTCAGTCGTCCCCAACCAGCGGTCTTTTCCACAGGCCTGCGTCCAAAGATCATCGGTTGCGGCCGAGTCCCAGCTGGGCATATGGACTCCGTTTGTCACGTATCCAACGGGAACATCGTTCATCGGCCAGTTTGGAAAAAGAGAAGCAAAAAGATGACGGCTGACTTCTCCATGCAAACGGCTTACACCATTGACGGCACCACTCCCACGGATGGCTAGATAGGCCATGTTAAAATTTTCTGAATCATCCTCTGGATTTTCTCGTCCCAAAGCCAATAAATCGTAAAACGAAATACCTAATTTATCTTTCGCGTACCGTCCAAGATATTGTTCAATAAGTTCTGGTGAAAAACGATCAAACCCTGCTGCAACTGCAGTGTGCGTGGTAAAAAGATTTCCTGCCCGGGTGACAGCCAATGCCACATCAAAAGGCTGTCCATTTTCCTTCATAAATCTTAAGGCACGTTCTAAGACGGCGAAAGCCGCATGTCCTTCATTTAGATGGCAAACTTCCGGCTTGATGGCTAGCGCTTCAAGCAACCGCCAACCGCCGATCCCTAAAAGCAATTCTTGCTTAAGACGTAATTCTGGACTGCCGCCATACAGCTGACTGGTTATTCCCCGATGCGCAGGAAGATTTGCCGCGTCATTGCTATCTAGTAGGTAAAGTTTCACTCTGCCGACCTGGACCTGCCATGCACGCAGCCATACTGAGTAACCGGGCAAAGCAATTTCTAGTCGTAACCATTCGCCATTCTCTTGACGCAAAGGTGTAATAGGTAATTGTCCTGGGTCGTTATAAGGATAAATGGCCTCTTGTGCTCCATCTTTGTCAATCACCTGACGGAAATAACCTTGGGAATAAAGAAGACCAACTCCAACCACTGGTACACCCAGATCACTGGCAGCTTTGAGTTGATCTCCAGCCACATTGCCAAGCCCTCCGGAATAGATCGGGAGAGCTTCGCTTAACATAAATTCCATGCTGAAATACGCAACGCACGTTAACGGTGACTGAGGATGATTTTTCTGAAACCATGCAGGAGACTCAGCTGTTTTCTTTTTGGATTGCAAAAGCGTATCAACCTGCCCACGAAAGGTAGGATCAGCGAGAAGTTTTTCAAGTTTTTCTCGCGCGACTGTCTGTAAGACAATCCACGGATTATGTGTAAGTTCCCATAATACAGGATCAAGCTGCCGCCATATTTGGTCAGTGCCATGGTTCCACGACCAATGCAAATCCAGGGCAAGCTGGCTCAAAGAATCAAAACCATCAACTTGTCCAACATTGTCCGTAGAAATTCTCTTCGCTGTTTTATTGTCCATAAGTTCTCCGTTGTCTTATTCTCTAAATTTATATTACTAATCAATCATGAAGATAAAGTTAAAACACAATTAATTTATAAGACTCAAAAAAATACTAGGTGATAAAATTACTCTATTCAAAGAACGTTGACTCGCTGAAAAGATGAGGTCTCTCCCCGAGCGGATTTTAATACAAGTTCGCCTTCCTTAAATGAAACAATCGTGCTTGAAGCAATCCTATTTTTTAAATTTTCATTTTTCTCACCAGTGATACTCAAAGTAATAATTTCGCCATTTATTTTCCATGTTCCACGAACCTCCCCTGGCACAGTGGGGAAAATCATGTTAGAAATAAACCCTCCAGGATGCAGTCGGCAGACAAAATTGCCATCACCCATGATTTTCATCGTCTCTTTCAAATTGCCAACTGTGCCTTGCCAGGTCCCGATGATTTTCGTCGGATATTCTGCCTTTGAGACATCCAATATATTGTTTGTACATGACGCTAAGAAAAATCCTAAAACTACAACAGCAATGATTTTTTTTATCATTTTCCCCTGAGATCTGTTGTGGACAAAGCTGATGGTGCCATTGCATTATTCACGATTGTTTGCGCTTCTTCTAAAATGCGTTTCAGATGATCCCTTCCATGAAAACTTTCCGCATAAACTTTATAAATATCCTCAGTCCCAGATGGACGTGCCGCAAACCATCCACTCTCTGCTACTACTTTTAAACCACCAATTGGAGCACCATTACCAGGAGCATGGGTCAAGATAGTCTTAATCTTTTCGCCTGCCAAATCTGTCTGTTTAACCTGTGACGCAGAAAGTTTTTCTAATATTTTCTTTTGTTCAGGGGTTGCTGGGGCTTGGAGGCGATCACTGACAGGTTCACCTAGCTCGCGGGTCAAATCGCTATAAATCTTGCCTGGATCTTTTCCCATACGGGCGGTTATCTCTGCTGATAGCAATGCCGGAACGATCCCATCTTTATCCGTAGTCCAAACGCTGCCATCCAGACGCAAGAAAGACGCCCCCGCACTCTCTTCACCACCAAATCCTAATGAACCGTCCATCAAACCATCAACAAACCATTTGAAACCAACCGGAACTTCATAAAGTTTTTTCCCAAGTTTCGCGGTGACCCGGTCAATCATCTGGCTACTTACCAAGGTCTTACCAACGGCAGCATTAGAACTCCACCTTGGTCGGTGTTGAAAAAGATAAGAAATAGCTACCGAAAGATAATGATTGGGTGGTAATAAACCGGTACTCTTTGTAACGATTCCGTGCCGGTCATGGTCAGTGTCGCAAGCAAAAGAAAGGTCGAATTGATCCTTCATTTTAATCAATCGCTGCATGGCATAGACAGATGAAGGATCCATACGGATTTGCCCATCCCAATCCACCGTCATAAAACTAAATGTCGGATCAACAATCTCGCTAATAACCTCTAGATTGAGCTTATAGCGATCAGCAATGGGTTTCCAGTAATGGACTCCAGCGCCTCCAAGTGGATCTACTCCCAGTTTGAGATTTGAACTTTTAATGACATCCATATCAATGACATTTCCCAAATCAGCGATATATGTATTAAGAAAATCATGCCGGTGTGTTGTAGAAGCATTTAAGGCTTTTTCAAAAAGGATTCGTTTGACACCTAGAAGTTGCTCTTCAAGAAATGTGTTTGCTTTCGCCCCAATCCAATCTGTGATACTTAAATTCGCTGGGCCGCCATTAGGAGGGTTATATTTGAATCCCCCATCATGGGGTGGATTATGGGAAGGTGTAATGACAATTCCGTCAGCGAGTCCGCTTTTACGGCCACGATTATATGTAAGAATTGCATGAGAAATAACCGGTGTCGGAGTATATTCATCATTCTCCGAAAGCATAACTTCCACGCCGTTAGCAGCCAAAACCTCAAGAGCACTTGCTTTTGCCGGTTCGGAGAGTGCATGTGTGTCAAACCCAAGAAACAAAGGACCATTAATCCCCTGTTGCTTCCGGTATAAGCAAATGGCCTGTGTAATGGCAAGAATGTGCCACTCATTAAAAGACTTTTTAAAAGAGGAACCACTATGCCCCGAGGTTCCAAAGACAACCCTCTGTGCCGTAACCATAGGGTCAGGCACATCGGTATAATAAGATGTAATCAATTTAGGGACATTGACTAACATCGCTGTTTGAGGAGGTTTCCCTGCAAGTAAACTTATATTGGTATTATTTTTTACAGCTAACATTCATTCCCCAGTCACAGACATATGAGTCCTATCTCTATTTTAGGGAGCTGCACGAATGCTTCAATTGAACCGAGGTATAATAAGGCCTGACGAGGATTGTTAGGTAGAATTCAAGCTTTTTGCTTCTTAGATACTATCTAAAAGGCAAATAACTCTCAATATTATCCCAAGTCTGTGCAAAGTGGGGATGTTCAACAGAGATTCTTACTTTTAAAAGCTTCACAACTATCAGAAAATCTTTAATCTCTGTTACCAGCCCTTTATGCCCAGTAAAAATCTTTATAAATTCTCTAAAAGTTTCTTTAGTCAAGTCTTTTACAGACTCAGTGTTAACAACCTTTTCAAGATAACGTATAATTTTTTCAAGCTCTCCGTGACTAAGCCATACTCCTTCACATGATTGACACTTGTCAATGACAACCTTTGACTGAAGGTATGTTAAAGATTGCATTTCTTTCAAACATTGTGGACATCGATTTCCAATAGACACAATACTTAACTTCTTGGCATCTTCCCCAAACGGGTCAAAATCAAGCCAGCTTAAACCATCATCCGCTTTATTCTTTACTGCCATTAACTCATTTCTTTCAAACCACTTTCCTTTACACTTTAAACATTCATGAATGTTGATCCCTTTTAAATTGGCAACTTGTAACTCATTTTGACAATCCGGACATTTCATAAAATCACCCTTTCAGAACCACTGCTTTAACTTTGTGTATTTGGATCACCTTCATTTATAAGTCTAGAAACAGCTTGGCCGTTATTTCCTAAGATTCGTTCTGCTTCCAGCCAATTATCTAATTCAGAACCACCCTTTTCTTGATAAATCTGATAAGCCAAAGTTTGCACTGAACTACCGTCCCCAGCCCCCTTCATTTGACTATTTCCTGACTCTATGGGCTTATTTGCCTGAATAGACGCTTTTTCGTAATTGAATGGTGGTGCACCGTGTGCTCTGTTGTCAATGTGTTCAGCGTTGCTTTGATGATGATGTTTTGACATTTTTCTCTCCTTTTGGATCGTTAAAATATTTTTCTAACAATTACATATATATTTGTCGCTTCCTTTATCAACTAAATGCACATGACCTTCTCGAACCAGCCAACCAATACTCATATAAGTCAATTCCTTGTCGCTTTCCAAATGGGACTCAATCTCACTGATACTGACCGGCCTTTTTTTCACATCAATCAGATTTAGTATTTCTCCTGAAGCAATTCCAATTTGTGTAATCATTATTTTTTCTCTTTCTTATTTTCTAAGAATCTTCACCATCAAGTATACAAACGTAACGACAAAGACAGCACCATACCAATACCAATCAAGACTTAGAATATTCGGCCAGAATTTTGCGGTCAATAATGTAAAAGCAGTAACGGAGACCTTTAATATGTAATAATCAAAACATCTTAACCTTTTTAATTTTTCATCCATCCATTGCAAACACGTACCCATTCTCTTCACCGACTTCCTAATTGTGATCTATGCTCATCAAGCGGTATTTTAATGAAAGTCAGAGGCGCATCAATTGTACCAAGGTATAATTAGAATGTATCGATAGTAAGATGACAGAAGATTAGTCTATGATGGTATTAAGGATGGATAATCTGTATACCCTTGAGGACCAGAACCATAAAATGTTTCCGGTATAGGAGGGTTAAACGATGCATTCATCGCAAACCTGGCAGGAAGATCAGGATTTGCAATAAAAAGCTTTCCGAAAGCAACGGCATCAGCTTGGCCTGATTTAATTTCTGCCTCGGCTGTTACTTGATTAAAACCCTCATTGGCAATTAGTGCTCCTCCAAATATTTTCTTCAAAGAAGGACTAAGCCGATCACTGCCAAGATGCTCACGCGTACAAATAAAAGCTATATGTCGCTTACCTAATTGTTCTGCCACATACCCAAATGTTACCCTTGGATTCGTGTCCTTCATATCTTGAGCGTCCCCGCGTGGAGCTAAATGCATCCCAACCCGTCCAGTTGGCCACACAGATAAAACAGCATCCGTGACCTCCAGCATAAGTCGTGCACGGTTTTCAATAGATCCACCATAACGGTCTGTTCTTTTGTTAGTTCCATCTTGTAAGAATTGATCAAGCAAATATCCATTGGCACCATGAATCTCAACGCCATCAAAACCAGCAATCTTGGCATTTTGGGCCCCTTCGCGATAAGCCTCAATGATTGCCGGGATTTCACTTAATTCAAGGGC
>CAYZLU010000156.1:0-5875 GCA_964479285.1 uncultured Planctomycetales bacterium
AATGGCAAGAATCCAATACGACAGGAAATGAAGCTCATCCGGTCAACGGTTGGCCAATCACATGGGGCTATTTATAGCACTTCAGTATCGACGGATCGTTTAGAAACAGATTATACGGCGCGTGTCATACCGCACTGCGATGGCGTGGCAGTGCCTCTGGAAGTCAATCCCATTTTATGGCAACAGCGGGTGAATCATCCTCAAGGACTACAGGAGGCAATCTATGAAAGGGTCTGATTATAGACACAAGGTTTCACAGCAAAATGATGCTCGAATTGGTGAGCCATTACCTTTGGGGACTTGTGCATGTGGCACAGGTGTCAATTTTGCTCTCTTTAGTCAATATGCCACTCACATTAGACTTGAGTTGTTTGATCATCATGAAGATGCCAAGGCCGCCAGGGTAATTGATTTAGATCCCATTCTTAACCGGACTGGAGATGTATGGCATGTCTGGATCGAGGGGATTCAACCCGGTCAATTGTATGCCTATCGTGTGGATGGCCCCTATAACCCTAAGGATGGTCATCGTTTTAATTTTAACAAACTTCTCCTTGATCCTTACGCCAGAGAGATTTCGAAATTACCTGCTTGGGATTTTGGTTTGGCCCGTGGATATGATCTAACTGTTGGTGACGCGAATCGTTCGATGGTTGATAATGCCGGAGCCATGCCCAAATGCGTATATACGCAGGAGCATTTTGACTGGCATGGGGATCATGCGCCCAGACTTCCATGGTCGAAGATGGTTATTTATGAAGTCCATGTTCGTGGCTTTACTATACATCCCAGTTCCGGTGTAGATCATCCCGGAACGTATCGGGGTTTGATAGAAAAAATTCCCTATTTAAAAGAACTTGGTATTACAGCTGTTGAGCTTATGCCTGTGCAGGAGTTCAATGAAAACGAGTCAACGGATATTAATTCACAGACAGGCAAACCACTCAAAAATTACTGGGGTTATGATCCTGTGGCTTTTTTTGCGCCTAAGGCTTCTTATAGCAGTTCGGAAGGTGTTGGTCATCAGAAGATCGAATTTAAAGAAATGGTCCAGGCATTTCATAAGGCTGGAATTGAAGTGATCTTGGATGTGGTTTTTAATCACACTGCCGAGGGAAATGAAAAAGGGCCGACACTTAGTTTCCGTGGGATTGATAATAGGATTTTTTACATGTTAGCGGACGACAAGCGCTTTTATAAGGACTACTCAGGTACCGGGAACACTATTAATGCTAATCATCCCGTTGTACGGGACCACATATTGACTGCGTTACGTTATTGGGTTGAAGAGATGCATGTTGATGGATTTCGTTTTGACCTGGCTACAATACTTAGCCGGGACTGCAACGGTCGTCTTCAACAAGATGCCCCGGTTCTCGAACTTATCGCTGACGACCGAGTATTAAAGGATGTGCGGATTATCGCTGAGCCGTGGGACGCTGCTGGAGCGTATGAGGTCGGAAGTTTTTCCAAAAGACGATGGGCGGAATGGAATGGCCGGTACAGGGATGTTATCCGACGGTTTTGGCGTGGCGATGATGGTATCCTTGGTTTATTTGCCCAACGTATCTGCGGCAGTGCTGACATTTATTCCAAGTCTGGCAAAGGCCCCGAGTGCAGCATCAATTTTATCACCTGTCACGATGGCTTTACCATGAATGACCTTGTGAGCTATAACACCAAGCATAATGAAGCAAACGGTGAAAATAACCATGACGGGACAAACGAAAATTTAAGCGCTAATTATGGTGCTGAAGGCAAGACAGCAGATGATCAGATTGAGGCTATTAGAAAACGCCAGATCAAGAACTTCCTTTTAACTCTGTTGATATCGCGTGGTGTCCCAATGTTATTAGGCGGGGATGAATTTCGCCGTACACAGGGAGGCAACAATAACGCGTACTGTCAAGATAATGAGATTAGTTGGTATGATTGGAACCTTCTGGAGCAACATCAGGAGATATTCAAATTCACTCGTAGCATGCTCGCATTTCGTCGTGCTCAACCAATTTTAAGTAAGGAACAATTCTACACAGAAGCTGAGATCCAGTGGTTTAGTCCTTATGGAGAATTACCAAATTGGGATGATTCAAAGAATAAGCAGTTAGCTTGTTTGATCCATGAAAATGCACATACAAAGATCTATTTGATGTTTAACGTGGGTTCTCAGGGGGCTGACTTTAATTTACCAAAGATACCACTTGATGTTAGCTGGTATCTTGCGATAGATACGTCTCGTTTACTTTCACAAGAGACCCTTATTGAAAATCCAAAGGCTTATCATCTGGAAGCCCGAAGCAGCGCGATACTTTTGGCACGTAAGCATTTAAACAATGGTGAACCTCAATGAAAATAAATCTTCCTATTACGACATTATTTGTGGATATCGGTGGTGTCTTGCTTAGCGATGGATGGGGACACAAGTCACGCTTTTTGGCGGCTCAAACTTTCGATTTGAATTTCAAAGAAATGGAAATTCGTCATAACCAAAACTTCGATACCTATGAGTTGGGTAAACTCACCATTGAAGAATACTTGAAGCGTGTGGTGTTTTACGAGGGACGTAGGTTTTCTTTTAATGCCTTCAAGAAATTCATGTTTTCGCAATCTAAGCCTTATCCCCAAATGATCGATCTGATAGCCAAGCTTAAAGAAAAGTATAGATTAAAAATCGTTGTGGTAAGTAATGAAGCACGGGAATTAAATGAGCACAGGATTCGTACTTTCAAGCTTAATGTGTTCGTGGATTCTTTTATTTCCTCTTGCTATGTTCATCTTCGAAAACCTGACAAGGATATTTTCCGGTTAGCGCTTGATACCTCACAAGTGTCCGCCAAGCAGATTATTTATATCGAAAATACCTTCATGTTTCTACAGGTAGCGGAGAATCTTGGTATCCGAAGTATTTTTCATACAGATTACAAAAGTACGCAAGTTAAATTAGCTTCGTTTGGATTGGTCCTTTAATGAAAAATATCTTATCAATCAATGGTGGCTCATCAAGCATTAAATTTGCTCTATATGAGCTTGAAGGGAACCTTGGGAAAAAATTCGAGGGCAGCATTGAACGGATTGGATTGCCAAAAGCCACCTTTAGCGTTAAGGGAGTAGATCAGGCTGATAATTTTTCAAAGGATATATTGGCAGGAGATCAAAAAGTGGCAGTAGGTATTTTAATGGACTGGATTGAAAAACGTATTGGGGCCGATGCATTGACCGCAGTAGGGCATCGCATGGTTCAAGGGGGTCCAAAATACAGCGAACCACAAATAGTAACAAAAGAAATTTTAGATGATTTATATCTGTATGAGGCGTTTGACCCGGAGCATTTGCCTCAGGAAATTATGATCATTGAGGCATTTATTTATCGATTTCCTGATTTACCTCAAGTCCTTTTGTTTGATACAGCATTCCATCATGACATGCCCCGGGTGGCAAAAATTATGGCAATTCCTCGTAAATATGAAGCAAAGGGCGTGCGCCGGTTTGGTTTTCACGGAATTTCCTATTCATTCTTGATGCGGGAATTAAGCCGCCTGTCCGGTGAAGGCGCGCTGCCAAGCAGGGTAATACTAGCTCATTTGGGAAGCGGCGCCAGTTTGGCGGCTGTGAAGGATGGCAAAAGTATTGATACCAGCATGGGTTTTACGCCAACAGCGGGATTGGTCATGGGTACACGTTGTGGAGATTTAGATCCAGGTCTTAACTACTATTTAGCACGAACAGAGGGTATGGACGCGATACAATTTCAACACATGGTTGATTACGAATCAGGGCTTCTTGGAATATCCGAAACCAGTTCTGATATGCAAGATTTGCTTTTGCACGAATCTAATGATCTTCGTGCAAAGGAAGCTATTGAGGTGTTTTGTTATCAAACCAAGAAATGGATAGGATCATTTAGTGCTGCACTTGGCGGACTCGACACACTGGTATTCGCCGGAGGTATCGGAGAGAATGTGCCTGCAATCCGTAAGAGAATCTGTAAGGGGCTTGAATTTCTTGGAGTTGACATCGATGAAGTTCTAAACAAGGCCAATGATGGGCTAATTTCTAAAAAGGAAAGTCGGGTTACTATACGCGTTATTCGTACAGATGAAGAAATCATGATCGCACGCTCGGTTTGTCTAATGCTTAAACTTGTTATTCCGTACTAACATAAATGTATATTAAGAAAGGATTACTATGAAACTAAACAAAGCCAAAACATTAGAGGGTTATAAGTTGGACAGTCTGGATGGTGAAATAGGAACGGTCAAAGATTTTTACTTTGATGACCAGTATTGGGCGATCCGTTATTTAGTCGTTGATACAGGAAGCTGGCATACAGTCAGCCAAGTGTTGATTTCACCATATGCACTTCTTGCCGTGGATAACAAGAGCAAGGATATCGCCGTCAATTTAACCAAAAAGAAAATTGAGGATAGTCCATCCTTGAATACTGACAAACCAGTTTCGCGGCAATTCGAGGAAGCTTACTACGGGTATTATGGGTGGCCGTCTTATTGGGGAGGCTTAAGTATGTGGGGAGAATATCCATCCATCATGCACGATCCTCAAAAATGGGGATTGTCTAATCAAGGGGGCAAGGAGTGGGACGTTCATTTGCGCAGTACGCAACATGTCAGCGGTTATCATATTCAAGCTACAGATGGCGAGATTGGTCACGTTGAAGATTTCATCATTGATGACGAATCTTGGGCGATCCGGTATTTAGTTATTGATACACATAACTGGTTGCCTGGTAAAAAGGTCTTAGTTTCACCAAAATGGATAGAAAGTGTCAGTTGGAGCCAGTCAAAGATTCTCGTTAATCTTACCCGTGAAAAAATTAAGCAGTCACCGGAATTTACGGATAAGTCTTTGTTAACTCGTGATTACGAAACCAAACTGCACCAACATTATAATCATCCGGAATACTGGGTCGAGGATCAAATTCCAAAGGGAGTTTTAATATGAAAAACAGGGTACAGGAAATTGTTAGTGTAAAAACAAAAAAGATAAATAATGCAGATAGTCCATTGTCAGTGGATATGCTGCAAAAGATAAACGCGTATTGGCGGGCGGCCAACTACATTTCAGTCGGCCAAATTTATCTTTACGACAATCCACTGCTCAAAGAGCCGTTGAAACTGTCACACGTCAAGCCGTTGGTGGTGGGTCACTGGGGCACAACACCGGGGCAAAATTTTATCTATGTGCATTTAAACCGGGTCATCAAGGAATATGATTTGAATATGTTTTACATCGCGGGACCAGGACATGGGGGACCGGCTATTGTGGGTAATGTTTATCTTGAAGGTACCTGGAGTGAAGTTTATCCGAACATCACCCAGGATGAAGCTGGGTTAAAGAAGTTATTTAAACAATTTTCATTTCCGGGCGGAATCTCCAGTCATGTTGCACCGACCACACCGGGTTCAATCCACGAAGGTGGCGAGTTAGGTTATTCGCTCAGCCATGCATTTGGTGCCGCGTTTGACAATCCTGATCTGATCGTCGCCTGCGTTGTTGGTGACGGTGAAGCGGAAACAGGGCCACTTGCGACCGCATGGCAATCCAATAAATTCTTAAATCCGATTACTGACGGAGCTGTATTGCCGATCCTGCATCTTAATGGTTACAAGATCAGCAATCCGACCGTGCTGGCCCGCATTGAGCATGAGGAATTAGAAAAATTCTTTCAAGGCTGCGGTTGGACACCTTACTTTGTAGAAGGTAATGATCCACAAGAGATGCATCAACTGATGGCTATGACCATGGAAAAAGTCATACAAGATATCCGTAATATACAAACCAATGCTCGCGATAAAAAAGATAATACCCGTAGAAGCTGGCCAATGATTGTCTTGAGATCACCCAAAGGCTGGACAGG
>CAYZLU010000157.1:0-5821 GCA_964479285.1 uncultured Planctomycetales bacterium
CTGGGGCTGGTCATGCCTAAAGCCACTTTTTCCCAGCCATGCTGGCGCAAGGTCTTCATGCCTCCTAAAATGGCCATCTGTTTTATTTCCCTGCTGGTCGCCCGTCCAGTGACCATGGTACGTATTTTTTCATTTAGGACCAAAAATTCACAAATGGCCTGGCGGCCGCTGTAACCTGTCATACGGCACCCCTTACATCCTACCGCTTCATAAATCACTGGGTCCTGGGTGATATGATTTAATTCAAATTCATTCCTGATGGCCTCGGTAAATGGTGTCAATTTTTTACAGGCCGGGCATAATAATCTTACCAAACGCTGGGCCAGAAAACACTCGACCGAAGAAGCGATCAAATAAGGCTCGATGCCTATATCGATTAAACGCGTAATACCAGAGGCCGCGTCATTGGTATGCAAGGTCGAAAAAACTAAATGCCCTGTTAAAGACATTTGGATGGCAATCTGGGCTGTTTCGAAATCGCGCACCTCACCGATCATGATCACGTCAGGGTCATTGCGCAGGATGGAACGCAATGCCGCTGCAAAGGTCAGGCCAATGGCCGAATTGGCCTGCACTTGCACAGCACCTTTTAGCTGGTATTCCACAGGGTCCTCAACAGTGATAATTTTGGTGTCCTCCGCGTTGACCGAGGCTAGACATGAATACAAAGTCGTGGTTTTCCCGCTTCCCGTTGGACCGGTTAAAAAGATGATCCCATGCGGCTTATTGATCAAGATATCTAATTGCTTTCTCTCGGGGCCTACGATACCCAATTCTTCAAAATTATATAGACGAAATGTGTTTAATAAACGGATGACGCAACTTTCCCCAAAAGACGTGGGTAAAAAGGAAACGCGCAGGTCCATGTCAGTGTTTTCGACTTTGACCTTGAAACGGCCGTCCTGGGGGAGCCGTTTTTCTGCGATATTAAGGTTCGAAAGGATTTTTATACGGGAAATCAATGCTTCTTTGAAATAACGGATATTTTCAGGGACCTGCGCGTCATAAAGGACCCCGTCGATTCGATAGCGGATGCGCAACTCATTGCCAAACGGTTCAATGTGTATATCCGTCGCGCTGTCACGGTGCGCTTGGAATAAAATTTGATTTAAAAATTGGCTGATCGACGCTTCTGAAGAAGATTCATCGATAGCCTCTGTCACAGGGGCATCCGCACTCATCATCTGAGTGTCAGACATCATCCTCTCGATGGTCTCAGCCCCCAATCCATAATGTTCACGGATGGCCTCAATGATGTCCCTTTCTCCGGCCAAAACAGGTTGTATAGGCGCATGGGCCACCATGGCCAAATCATCGAGAACAGCTATTTCCCAAGGGTTCCCCATCGCTACTGTCAAAACGCCATTTTCAAACTTGACCGGAAATATTTTGTAATGATTTACCGCTTTGGCCGGAAGGCGTGCCAAAGCTGCCTGAGAAACGGTGATGGATTTTAAAGAAATAAAACTGATGTTGAATTTTTCAGCTAGCGATGGCAAAATAGCTTGCTCTTCACTCACTATCCCCATACGGATCAAGGTGGCCCCTAAAGGCAGGCCAGTCTTCTTTTGCTCTTCCAGGGCATCCTGCAGCTGTACAGGTGTGATCACACCCTTTTTAACAAGCAGCTCTCCCAAATAAACATGCGGCTTTACCATATTCTAATATAAGTCCTTGATTACGCTTTATCAGGGCACAGGAACGGTGGATTCATCTTTGGGCAAGGGATCGTAATAAGTTTTGGTGCCTTTAAAAGTTGAGGTCGTTTGGAGATATTCACCAGGATCGTTATGGGTATCTCCACTGATGATGTGCGTGGTCAAAAAGATAACAATTTCAGTTTTTTGCATATTGCGATCTTCATTTCTAAAGGCCTTGCCAAAAAAAGGAAGATCGCCCAAGACAGGAATTTTAGATTTATTATTAACAAGCTCGTCCTTCATCAAGCCACCAATGACAATCGTGACCCCATCCTTCACACGGACTGTAGTTTGCACTTCTGATGTATCCACAATAGGGATAGTATTACCGCTAGCGTCTGTATATGATTTGGCTTCCACATTAGAAATTTCCGGCTTGATTTTCAATGTAACAAAACCATCATCGTGAATGGTCGGGGTCACGTGTAATTTGACACCTGTATCTATAAAGCTCGCTGATTCCGAGGTGACGGGCTGTGTGGTTGTGGCTGTAGTCGTACTGGTCGTATAAGGAGTAGTCGTTCCAATCAAAATACTTGCTTCATGATGATTGATCACGGCCAGTCGCGGACTTGATAAAATCCGGGACTTTCCAAAAGTATCCAAGGCTTGCACAACATCATTAAAAGTGCCATCACTCAACGTCCCTATGGACGCGGTGCCTATTCCGGTAGTCAGCCCGCCGGGAATAGGAAAATTAGTGCCTAAAGCGACATGTGTATTGCCTGTTCTGAGCAGGAGTTTTTCCCAATTGACACCCATCTGGTATTCATCACCCAAGGCAATCTGGATAATCTTGGCTTCTATAAAAACTTCTTTGTCGTTACGGTCCAGGGCGGCAATCATTGCTCCAATTTCCTCGATTTTAGGGGCAATATCAACCACTACCAGGGTATTGGAACGGGCATCAAATTCAATACTGCCCACATCTTTTGTCAGCATTGGCCCAATGGTTTTTGCCAAATCATCGGCCCTCGCATAATTGATATTAAAAATCTTGGTTTCACGGGGGACATCGATCTGACTGATGTATTTCATAATGTCCAATAACTTCTTGGCGGTATCTTTAATGAACAATTTATTAGATAGAGGGTCAAATTTCACATAACCAATTTTAGGGCTGACCATGTCCTGCATTTTGGCCACCAGGGGATCTCCCCCAGCGATATGCTGCAGTTTATAGACCTTCATTTCGGTCGGGGCATCAATGGTTTTGATATAATCAAGCAGCTGGTCCATTTTCTCCGGCACATCCTGGATAATAATGCTGTTGGATTCATCATCCGCGATCACTTTTCCGCTCGCGCTTTTGACCTGGTTTAAGACCGCCACCACGTCAGACGCTTTTGCTGATTGAAGTGAAACAATGGTGCTCTCCGTATTCACCCCAAATTTGTGGCCCGTCGTTTGTTCATACTCGGCACCAGTCACGATCTGTACGACCCCATGACCCTCCATGTAAGCCAAGTCATTGGCCTTAAGGATGATTGTCAATGCGTCATGCACTTCCACATTTTGCAAGAAAATAGTCACCCGTCCAACAATACTCTTACCGGCAATTATGTTTAGCCCTGACTTGACAGCCAATAACTTAAGGACATCATTGATGTCCATATCTTTTATTTCAAGCGTATCCAGGACCATTGATTTGGATCCCTGAACGGTAGCAGAAGGATTGGACGAATCAGGAGCATCCGCCGCCAATTGGGCCCAGCTGCAGCTGAAAGAAAAAAACAAACACACAGGTGTGACTATAAAGATTCTTCTAAAAAAATGACCCATAATTTAATTCTTATTAATGGGGACAGAAATGTCCCCCCCCTGGTAGTTAATGACCATTTGGTCTTTTTTCACCTGCACGATTTTGATCCCATCTTGAGGGTTTCCTTCATCGATAAAATAAGTTTTATTGGCTAAAGTATCTTCAATAATGATCTGGGAAGGATGCGCTATTAAAATACCGACTATTTTTAGATGGTCTGGAAGCTGTCCTTTTGGCGTATTTTCAACAGCACCCGAAGGACTAACTGGCGTGTTCAAGGAAAAAATGTCACGGGCCTGGCCATCTACAGATGCATCATAGGGCTTCAAGTCAAGCACCGGCGACTGTGAAATCAAACCTGTGCTCTTAATTGAAACATTCCTGCTATCTTCGGACATGGGATTTTCCTTACTTTTATAAAATAAAAAGAAAATCACATACGCGCAACAACAAAGTGTCACAACCATCGACAACCGTTGAAACAAACGAATCATAGGCCAAGCAAAACTATTTCCCATATCTCTTTTTAATTATAGCTGTTCTGTTAGATTTCAAAAGAAAAAGATGAGATTTTTTCCCGCCCGCTGTCATTTCCACAAAAGCATGAATCCTTCTAATATGCCCCCACCAATTAAAACATTCAAAGGGAAATTGGGCAAGGTGTCATTTAACCAGGTCATTTAACATGCGTTCGCGGTCGAGGCCGATTTTAGCCATGGCTTCTTTGGGGTGTAAAGAATAATAACGGCAAAAGGTAGAAACTTCTTTAATGGTATGGATGTCCCTTTGATCTAAAGTTTTCAGTATGGCGGCTCGGACCCAGGTCTCATTAATGATTTCCCGGGGAGTGAGGCCTGTTTCCTGGGCCAAGCGGTCGCGATAAATAGTGCTGGGGGACACCGGCAAAACGCGATTTTGATCGTAATTGTATTTAAAAACGTGGGACAATAGCACTTGTTTGGACTCCATTCCGCCGCTCTCTGAGATCTCGTCTATCACGCGATAAAGCTTACCCTTCACATGATAACGTTTAAGCACAATGAACACATCAATTAAATTGATCAATACTTCAGGAACATTCATAGGTTCGTTGTGCAGACGGGTGATGGTTTCACGGGCACTGAGCGCGTGAATGGTACCCATGCAGTATTTACCGATATTGACTGCGGTGATCATGTCCCTGGCCTCGCCACCGCGGACTTCACCCACTATGATGCGCTCCGGACGCATGCGAAGGGCGTTTTTGACAAGGTCCGAGAGGCTCAATTCATCATCCGTTTCCAGACGGGAACAGCTGTCTTCCATAAAAGTATTCAACTCCAACGTATCTTCAATCACCACTAAACGGTCTTTTTCAGGAATAAAACTCAATAAAGCATTCAACAAGGTGGTCTTGCCAGTACCTGGCCCACCTGAAATGAGAACATTCGCCGGCCTGATCGAAAGCCCTTCCAGATATAGCCATAGTTGGCCAGCAGCTTCATAACCCAGCGTCCCCAGGCGGACTAGGTCAATAATGCTTAGAGGGTCCATTTTTGCCTTGGTGATTGTCAACTGGGTCCCTAGAGGGGAATCAATGATATTGACACGTCCGGCGAGATTGGCTAATTCCAGGTTCGCAATCTTGTGATAATTCTTCCTGCCGGAAAAAACCAAGAGTTTCTTGATAAAATGGTTTAACTCTTTATGGCTTTTAAAATATTTACCGGTCGCAACAAGGCCCTTTTGGGCGTGATGAATATAGACAGGTTTCAATGCGTTGATGATAATGTCTTCAATATCCGCGTTGTAAAGCAAGTCTTCAATGATACCGTAAGATAAAAACGCCTTGATAAAAGAATCTTTAGCCTCAGCAGAATAAAACATCTCTGCAAAGGCCTTTCCCTCATCTTTTAACACTTCATCAAGGGCAGATTTAACAAGGATTTCCCGTTCAACATCAGTCAGCATCAAGGTCATGCTGCCTGCAAGTCTATGCAGGGTCAATATTTCAAGATCAAGAAAATCGTTAACATCCATCATTCTAAACTCAATCGTTTTTTTTGTGATACTCATCCAAAAGGCGGCGGATGTCCGTGGATGAGTTTTTTGCAATTTGGGAACAAACAAAAATCAAAAGTGAAAATTGCCAGACTTCATCAGGCCCGCAGATCAAGCCAGCTAAAGTGTTTTCTTCTCTTTGCAAGCGATTGCCATAGACGCCGATAGCATCATCTATATTACCTTCGAAAACATTCAAAGAGAAAATCTTATTATCATATTTCATGGAAGGCAAGGTGATCCCACGGACCATCAGAAAATTAATCATATTATTTTCCTGAAAAGAATCCTCACCTTCAAAATTAAAACCTTCGAGTTG
>CAYZLU010000158.1:0-5795 GCA_964479285.1 uncultured Planctomycetales bacterium
TAGTAAGATTATAACACGTTTCTGGTAGAAAATCAAACCCATTTTAATAATCCCTCGATAATCCCTCGACACAGAGCTTAAATCAAATTCAAACTCTCACAATACCCCAAAAGTCGTCTGTGTCAATACCACCTACGTTGAAACCAACATTTGAGAGTTTGTTTGGGCTTGGCTAATACCAAGCCAAACTGGAAGACTTTTAAGCGGCTGAATAGTAATTTCACCTACTGTAAACCCTGGAGCACCTTGAAGCCTTTTGAGCATAGCGGCATCCATATGAAATTTAATTCCAATACCATTGTTTTGAGATTGTAGAATTTCATTGGCAGGGGTTAGATCGATACCGCCTGTATGCGTCATGGCTTTATCTTCCTTAACATATACCCCGGAACGCTCTGGCGTGGCTGATCTATATGTTGTAGTAATAATTGAATTAAAACCAGGAATAAGCGGGGCATAAAACTTCGTCTGATGATTTTCATCAGTGTTTGGGACTTCCGTAATAAATACCCCTCCAGGTTTGACGAAATCAACCACATGTCTAATAAAATTAAGACGCTTTTCATCTTTGACCCTTTTTCCAAACCTCTTAAAGTACGCTCCTAGATATAAACTACTGGTGACAAAAAAGACATCCGCAGGCTGTTTAGATAAACGCTCCCACTGTTTTGGGTCCATCAAATTCATATATTCTAATTTGACCCATTCTTTATGGAGGACATTCTTTTTATTGAGTTGTTTATTAATATTTACCAAACACGCTGTTTCAATGTTCAATGCTCTAACACTTATCTTCCACCCGTTAATCTCACCATGTGCATAGGGGACCTGCAATTCACCGGCAATCTCATGAAGTATCTCATCTATCATTCCCAACACATTTATAACTTCATCAATTAAAGTGCCGCCTAAAACAATTTCTATTCTTCCCGGTTTTTTAAATTGCTCCACTGATGACTTAAGCCGTATTTTAAGTTGAGTTCTAACTTCCTCGTGGTCCCAATTTTGGCGATTATCGCCAATACCGGAAATATTATCTTCCACTTTATTATCCAGTGGGTCCTTTAGCTGGCTTGTTAATTGAGAAGATAATTTACCCACTTCCAACTCTTTAATAAAATCTTCAATATTACCCCCTGATTCATTAATAATTTGTTGAAAATGAGGTTCCCAAAGCGAAGCAAGTAAATCTTTATCAACGCTCTCATCATATTTTTCGTTCACTATGTCCGCCGTACTCCACATGTCCAAAACATCTTTTTGGGTAAATAAAACATCCATAATACGTTTAACTTGATCAGTCTTCATCGCCCGATCCCCTGCCTTCCCCTTGGGCTTATTGACCCTCATCGCTGCATTGGGCACATCGCGACTTTGAACATTCTTTTTCTGATCTACTGACAACGTTTCTAACCAAGCCTCGGGAGCACCTAACTTACTTCCATTTTCAGGCAAATTCTTAGGTTCTATTTTATAAGAAATAACATTAAGCCCTCTTTTAACGCCTAACTGAACCTCTTGTGCGGCTCTATACCCACCGCCAAAAGCCACCATTCCATTTAAACCACTTTTAACAAAATCATGCCCTAAATAATAATGAGTTGCCCCGTACAATGATCCAGTTTTCTCATCAAATCCTGCATATTGTCTATTACCTTGTCCATCTTTTTTAGGAGTAGGATAAAAATATACAAAATTTATAAATTCACTTTTTATAAGGTCCTCTCGGTACTTTTCTGCTTGTATTGCCAATACAGGAATTTCAGGGTGATTATCTTTTACATTCTTGACAAGATAGCCAATACTTGGTTCATTTGCCGGATCACCTCCATATACCAAAAGCCATTTTCCTTCACCGTATTTATCATTGAATTCTTTAACAACTTGTTCCGAAGCACGTTCCATCTCACCCAAATCTTTAAATTGAGCCCTGCCACCATACCCCACAAAAAGATAAGCGCCTTTATAACCTCTATCAGAAATCAATGTGTTTAGTTGTGTTACATTAAGCTCTTGTGTTGTCATCGCCCGGTCCCCTACCTTCTTTTCATCAAAATCTTTATTACCACCTTTACCTCTTAAGAATATCTTTTTTATTTTAGGTGGTAGGTATCTTAATATCCTCTCTTTTATACTTGACCTTTCTGGAGCTGGTGAGTCCGGGGCATTTGTATCTGGGGGTAATACTTCTGCTTTAGGATTTTCTTCTACGCGAGCCCAGGCCTGGCTGGCCTTATTTACCATTTCACCTGTTAGCAGTTCTTCTTTCCTTTCACGAAGTTTTTGAATGATGTCATCCCACAGATGGTCTGGTTCTATCCCAACAGCGTTTCCTGAATTATCCATTTCATTCCTCAAGTCTACAAAATATCTAAGCATTGGGGGCATTCCTTCATTAGGCTCGCTTTTATCTCCCCAAGGCAATAATTCTGTTAAATCAAAAGCTACATTAGATACAAATAACAGTATATCGCGGCGACGGTTATCATTAAGGGCAATAGAATATGTTTCCCGAGGATCAGAAAAACTCAGTACAAACTGCTTTATAAAACGGCGTAAATGCTGAGGTAATTTCACATGGGGACTATCCGAAAAGCCCCAATCCAGAAATTTAATCTCCCCGCCTGTGGAATAGCGGATTTCATGGGTCCCTAAATCACGATGAAAAAATCCAGCTGCATTTAATTTTCGTAACGCTATAGCCACTGATAAAAGCTCATCTATGATCATTGATTCTCTGTCCTGATACGGCAAAGCCTTAATTCTATCGATAGGAATCTCATCTGCCTCTTTTTCTTCAACAAAATAACTCTGCCCTAATTGGAATGAATCTGAACGTTGATACCACCCATTTGATCGGAGAGCAATATTTAATCGATGTGTCTGGGGGGCAATCAGATGACCAAAACCAATAAGAAGAGGCATATGTTCTCGTGCAATTTCAGGCTCTAACGCATACGCATCTCGTAAAACTGCCACCTCGTGTTCAATAACACCTAAACGCTCATCATTTCCAGGATTTAATATTTTAATAATTACACCCTTGTTTAAATACATCCCTTCAAAAACAATCGTGTCTTGCTGGTAAGTTAAAATCTTTAAGTCTTGTATGCCATCAAGATTAAGGCCAAATGCCGTAGTCATCGCCCGATCCCCTGCCCTTCTAACAAAATATTTATCATCGATAGAAAAATCATCGTTAAGATCGATGTCATGAAGAATGATTGACCCTTTTTCTACCTCTGTTGCATATTGCGTCAACTCAAAATGACCGTCTTCCTTTCTTCTATACACTAAATATCTCTCTATTTTTTCTCCTTTTTTGAACCCTGAAGTTTGCTCACTATCCTTTGGCCGTGACGACCCTCCAATAAGCAGTATCCCTCCCTCATTAACATATGGCGTTAATTGCTCTATAGCCTGGGGAATATCTTTTGGCTTGATCACATTTGCAATGCGAACTAAATCCGCTTTATGCTGTGATAAATCTCGCTCTATTGTTTTTAAATTAAAAAGATTTGCTGAAAGATATTGAATATTGGGTGCCTCATGCAAACGCATTGGTTTATAAATTACTTTTATAATTTTTCCCTTAAACTTAAATTCCCCTGTTTTTTCACCTTGTTTTAAAATTTCGTTAAATAACTGTTTAAAATACCCATATTGGGCTGTGAGACGATTATAGGTGGTAAAGACAAGCCCTCGGCCAGTTTGTATAGATAATATTTTTCCACTGATGTCATATAACACCATCCCCCTTGGCGTCATTACCTGATAATCAGGATTATGATTATCGATAGCAAGCACAGTAGAATTTGGGATGCCTGCCGCCAATTCTTTTACTGTCGATGGACCGTCTTGACCATATCCAATACCAATATCATAAATCACAGGATCAGGGGTTCCCTGCAACATGTCCCTTATAAGATTTATGCTACCGTCCAACCTGTTTTTAAATGTGTTTTTACTGGTGAGCCTGCCACGATCCCCTGCCCCTTGCATCGCCGCATCTAAACCTGTAACCCATTTATCAATCACACCTGTGTTTTCTAATGCATAATTTGCCCATCGGACAGGATATTTCACAATGCTATCCACTGTTGTAGATAAAATTGCATGGTCCACAGGCCTTTGAGTGCGAGGGATAAAGTCACCATGCCCGCCCGAATCTAATCCCATACCGGGCAGCCGAATTTCAACAATATGAACCCTTTCTTCCATATCAACCCCTGGTTCAAGCCGTACAAGAAAAGCTTGGGATACATTTTCAACGCTCACTGGTCCCGGTCGCACAGTGCCTTCAGCGTTCAGTGATCCTTTATATGGCATTTTTAATATAATCCCAGGAACTTTATCTCTGCCTGGGCCTTGTGTAGCCCAAATAAGTGGCCAAAACAGATTCTTTGCCCACCATCCCCCACTATAATCATTATCCCTCTTATTAGTTTTAATTAGGGAGGTTTTAATAATATCATCAAACCCTTCTTTGCCAGACACACCTCTGTAAAGAAATTGGTCTGAACGTATAGAATTAGTATGAACTAATGGAGCCGTTTCGAGCGCTTCTAAGGCTTCAGACCAGGATCGTATAAGAGGGACTTGCGTTGTTTGTGCGCTATCCTTTGAACTTTCATCTGTAAATTCTGTCTTAGAGAACGCATTTACAGGCACTGCTTTATTATTAGCAGCCTGAATTTTAGCCGTAATCAGCATGGCATGGTCTAATGAAAGCTGTTTAAAGACGGCCTCGTTACTGGTAAACCTTAAAGCTTCGGCTAATGCCGCATAATCAAACGTCTCTCCACCTGAAAAATATTTTCTCGGAAATATTCCCTGTTCCTTGCTCGACAAACCGGTGTCTGGAATTGCCTCCTCTTTGATGTAGTTAAAAACGCCTTTTTTAAACGCCTGTAAATATCGCCGGTATATTTTTTCTTTTTCTTGCGGATCATCAATGTTAACTCCGGCAATCTTATTTTTGTTCTCGTAAACCTGATCTAAAATACTGTCCTTAATTTTCTTCTTATACCAAGTAGCAAGGATAAGAGAATTGTAGACCTGGCGAAGATGACTAAAATTCTTATTTTCGTTCACCTCTTTAGTCAATTCAGGGATAACCACTTCACGGACAATCTGACTGCCTAATTGATTGGTATTTTGAACCTGTGCTTTATCGGACTGAATTCCCTCATGCTTCTGTAACGAAAGATAATCCTGCTCTAACATCACCTTTAATTTCGATTCGACAACATAAGCCGTTCCCGCCTTGGCGTTCTCATAAACAACCGCCTTTTCAGGAACTATCCAAACCTTGTTAAACGTGTTGACAGGAATATTTGTTGTTCCGAATTTCTTTTTTGCTTCTTCATAAATACGCTTCCAAAATTTCTTTCCAACAGTATCCTCTGGATAAATCAATGAAGCTGTTATTTGCTTGAGCATATAATCCTCTGCCAACAAATCACGCCCCATTTCGGTCAAACCAAAGGACTGCGGAATGATGCGATCTTTTTCATACGGAGACAAATTAACCCACAAATCTTTTTCAGGAATGGTCAACGAGGCTAAGAAATATTTAATCAGTTTTCTTGATTCTTCTTTAAGCTGATCATTGCCCAATTGGCTATCACCCTTGTCTAAGATGAATTCGAATTTGAACGGATTATCAGGATGGACCTTGATGCCTTTTAATATAGGAGGGTTAAATTCAGGGCTTAAATGAACCATGGTTCCTGGTTCTGGCAAAACAAAGCTATCGCTCTGGTGAGCAAGTAACAGGGAATTTTCCTCTGCCC
>CAYZLU010000159.1:0-5759 GCA_964479285.1 uncultured Planctomycetales bacterium
CGGATAATCCTTTTATGCCTTTTCAATGTTGTTACATCAATTTTATTGAAATCAATCGAATCAGGAGGGACATTAAAATTTTTGCATATAAAGTCTATTTCGCTGTTATGAAAATCTTTAGGATTAAAAAATTTGTTTGTTGCCCTGAAATAGCCAAACAGCAATAGAAAAGTGATTTTATTGATCGGTGTCCGAAATGATTCAATAATGTCGGAGGTGCTTTTACTGGGATGGAACAGTTCCTTGCGATGACCGGCGTTAAGGACAGGAGGCAGGTCAAAGGCAATGATTTCAGTGGGGGAAAGGATTTTTATATTAGTGGGCATGAGTAGTGTCCTTGATATTTTGGACGATTATACCTAAAAAGACCAATTTTAAAGAGTAGATTATTGATAACAACTCATTCCCACTATATAACGAAAATAACGAAAATAAATTTGCTTTTTATATAGAGAATATGTTATACATTCCTTATAAGGAAAATTCTGACCAAGTTCACTAAAGGACACGGATATGAAAAAAATAACTATATTTGTCGTGGCTTTTGCTTTTATTGCTAATAGCGTACTGCCTTCCATAGGTATGGCCCAAACATTTGGTGGCAGCCTCGTTTTGCCAGAGCCAGGCACAATGGTCAATTTAACTCCTGCCATGACGCCGGCTTACCTTAAAGGCATGGTCATTGATCCAAACAACCCTTTTAAATTTGACTTCATTATTTTCCGTGGCGACAAGCTTTTGGCCCAATCACAAAAGAAAGAAGAATATACCAAGTTGATTAAATACTTCCTGGCAGCGCTGGCCGTGCCTGATGAAGACCAATGGGTCAATCTTTCCCCTTACGAAAAGAACCGCATAATCCCATCGGATTTCGGCTTCACCGAAATGGGGCGGGACCTTTTAGGGCAGGACTATATTTTAAAGCAGCTTTCATCGTCTTTAACCTATCCTGACAGTTCATTGGGCAAGCAGTTTTGGTCAAGGGTATATGCTCAGGCTAAGACAAAATTTGGTACCACAAACATTCCCGCCAACACCTTCAATAAGGTGTGGATTCTTCCCGACAAAGCGGTCATTTATGAAAAAGGCAATACCGTGTATGTGCTGGAAAGCCATTTGAAGGTCATGATGGAAGAAGACTATTTGTCCCTATCTAAACATAGTGCCATCGCCGATTCTGCTGCAAAGAACCAATCCACAATTGGTTCTCAAGTTATGCGTGAGGTCATTATTCCGGCCATTGAAAAGGAAGTCAATGAGGGAGCTAATTTTGCCAGGCTCCGGCAGGTTTATAGCGGCATGCTCCTGGCCACTTGGTACAAGCGTACCTTAAAAGAGTCCATATTAGGAAAGTTGTATGCTAATAAATATAAGGTGAGAGGCGTTGACCAAGACCCACGTACAAATCTGAAAATTTATAATGAATATCTCAAAGCTTTCAAAAAGGGCGTATTCAACATGATCAGGGAAGACCTTGATCCTCAGACAAAGCAGGTCATTCCGCGCAAGTATTTCTCCGGCGGGTTGCAAGGCACTGGCCAGACTGTTTTTGAAAGGCGTTCCATCATCCCTGAAAGTGAAGCGATGACAGCTTCCAAAGAAGATGATTTGGCCGAGGGTGATTTTGCAACCATAGCCAAACCTTCTAATGACGCGGCAATGATTGATTATGATGGAAGGGCAAAAACACTGCTTTCATTATATACAGGCGGAAGTATCCAAGGTTTGACAACGGAACAAAAATATCGTTTTTCTAATCTCACGAAACTTGATGATATTTTGGCAACCGTTGAACAAATGCGTACACCTGGTGATGAAATGCGGGCAGGTACTTTTACTTATCAATCAGGCCAACTTTTAAGCGGCTTAAGGGCATTACAGAACGAGCGGGATCGCGCCAAAAAAGGCGATCAAGCAATGCTTCTTAACATAGACGACTTGAAGGCAAAATTAGGTGGAGTTGTTTATCAACGCGGAGATGGCATAGCCTTTTTTAAGAGTAACATGCAATTTCAAGGAAGCAAGGGAGAAAGCACGGTTGGGACAATGATTGCGACTCCTGCCAGCATAAGGGTAGATGTTCAGCATCTTCAAAATGCCCAAGGCAATCTATGGATGACAGACCGTGGCAGCAATCGTCGGGAATACAGCCCTGCCAAGGATCAGCCAAGAACAAGTGATTCCAAGTTGATCCGGTCAAAGTATTTGCCCTTTGGTAAGGCCATCGTTGACAGTTTAAATGAGAACCCTGACACCCAGCCTTTGACCTGGCTTGATTTCAGTAACAATTTTGGCAACCCTAACTATGTGAGCTTCACCAATGGAAGGCTTTATTATCCTACCGGGCTAAATTTAGGTGAAAGATTTGAGCAGGATTTTTCAAAACCACTTTTTTCTTTCATTCAGTATCCTGATGGGAAGATTGAATTCCAGAACGTGAGGTTTGAGATAACGCATACTCAGAAAGTCGAAGGATACTATGAAGAGGTTTTTGCGAGGACATTTGTTGGGGCGCATGAGTTACCGCCAAACGTGATTGTTTTTAGTGCAACCCCTCTTGTTATTGATGGGAAACCCGCTGATCTTCCATCGGCGCTTCGGGCAGGCATGTTTCAGGATTTACGGCATTTGTTTTCTTTGGCACCGGCTGTAAATCCAGAGAACGCCAAGGCCGGACAATTTGCTATCGCAGAAGTACCAAAAGAAATACGGTCAGGTGTTTATTTTGGTTTAGAGGAGTTATCTGCCAACAATTATGAGAAGGCTGTCCAAGCGTTAAATGGTCCGGTCACCTTGCCCATGACCTTAACTATATCCGCTGATAAAAAGATCGCCTTGACAAGAGAGCAGGTTCGAGGATTGTTAGCAAGCGGCTATTCTGAAGAAACCGATCCAGACAGGATTCAAAACCGACAACCAGGTGAAGGGAAGTATATATTTACCTCGGATTCGGAAATAGTCATTTTCTTAAAGCCGGGTGTTTACCCACATCTTTTAATAGGCAGGATGAATGACGGAAATATTTTTGTGCAGTCCATAGGTGGGGCTTCCGGTCGGACGGGCATTACCATTAAAGAGGCGTTTGCCTATGCTCAGAGATTGGGAGTCAGGGATTTGATGTCAGTGTCCCAGGGCACAGGTTCCCTTATAGGGTATCTGCCGGATGGACTTGCGCATACTTCTGAAGCCTTGGAACAAGGTTATCAAGTTCTTGTCGGGGCAAGTGAAGGAAGACAAGCAGGATCCGCCGTGATCAATATATTGAGTCATTCAAGTGCCGCGATGGCCGTTTCCCACATGGCGGCAAGCGCTGCGATGACGGCGGTTCTGGGGCCGAACCGTAATTACTTGCCGGAATTGAGAAATCATGCCGTAGTTGACACCTTTTTTGAAACGTTTTCGAAGGGGTATTATTTGAATGTCGATCGTCGAGAAGGGCCGATCTATGTTGGAGAAAGATCGATTATGGGAGATGGGGTAAGAAATTTGCAGGTAGAACGCCAGCAAACGGCGGTTGCCGTTATGAGAATTGCCGAAGCCTTGACCGGAGAAAGAGATCCGATGGTGGCCAGAGGGATTATAAGAACGATTTATAGCTTAATCGACTTGCCTTCTATATCAGATAATCCATTGGGCAAGGCATGGATGGTGGTGGCTGCATTATTAACAGGAGAAAAAGATCCTGTAAGGGCCTATCGAAGAGCATCGCAGATATACACGTCTGATGAAATGGACTGGATGTTTAGTCCTAAACGGTCATACACAGGGATTGAGGCGTTAAAGGCTGAAAGAGCCTATGAAGCAAAGGTGGTGATGACAATAGCCGTGTTGTTGACAGGAGATCAGGATGTGAATGCGGTTATCAGGAAGGCAGAGAGTATTTATAAGTCTTCCAATATGCCATCTTTAGCTGATAGCCCTGTAGCCAAATCCTGGATGGTTGCTGTGTCCTTATTGACAGGTGAGAGAAATTCGGAAGAAGCGTTGCGTAAAGCCAAGGAAATATATGGTTCTTCTAAAGCGCTGGTTTGGACCCCCAAAGCAGGATATTATTCTGAAGAAGACGAATTTAGGTTTGAAAGGATATATGAAGCTAAGACCATGATGGCGCTCATCATATTATTGACTGGAGAAAATAATTTTGGGACAGCTTCCAGTGTCGTGGATTCAATAAATGATCTAAAAAAGATGCCCTCTGGTTTGAAAGAGACCGGTTTGGAGGTAGCGCAGGCTTCCATTATTCTTGCCGTGGTCATCATGGTTAGAAAGACCGTATCTATACAAACCCCTGCGATGACATCAGCAAGCCAGCCCAGCGCGGCGATGAACTCGACATTGGAAGATAAGATCGCCGCATTACAAGGTAAATTGAGAAAACTGCCAGATGGGGCATGGCAAACACCTATTGGGAATATGGGAAACACAGCCGTTGTTAAGCATGAGATCTATGCTTTAAAAAGGAATATTGAATTAAGTGAGGTTGACCATGATAATAGCGGAAAATCATTTTTGAGGGTATGGCAAGTAGGGCGCGATAACGGATTATCGTATTGGGTTCATGTCATGAATTTAATTGACAGCACGGGTGAATTCAAGCCATTAAGATACCAGGCATATACTGGGGAAGGTTACCAGCGTTTATTGCCAAGTGTACATTCATGGGGTATAGCGTTGGCTAATAGAGAACCAACAACGGTAAATCAATTGAAGGGTGACTTGACAGAATGGTTACGTGCTTTGAGTGCAGCCTTAGACAGGGCGCAAGTGGCTGGAAGGATCATTACCCACAATGTAACACCTTTTGGTTCTACAGATTTTACCCGCGGTGGTATTGACATGAACTCCGCCAACCTGGCCATGTTGATTAAACGCGATGGCAAGGGTATGGTTCTTCCCGCCAGCCAACAGAATTTAGAAAATATCCACATTGACGGCTTGGTGCCTGTAATCCAACAGATTGTGTCGGCCGCAAGCCTGCCAATTTTCTCGCAGGGGGTAGCTAAATAAATTTAACCCCGCATTTCAATTTTAATTGAATGCGGGGATCTTTATTTTTCTCCAACATGCTATAATGTATATTATAGCATGTTGACAAAATGGCGATTTCTAGCCATAATATCCATCGGAAATGCCGTTTTTAAGCCCTTAACGTACTTTATATTCCGTTTTCTGCGGTGTCCCTATGTCAGATGAGCCTAAATCACATATCTTCTTTGCTCTGCTGGAGCATCCCCTTGTCAAAACATGGCTCGATAATACCATGTCAGCAGCTTCCCGCTCAAGCAAACGGCAGGACTTGACGAATTTTATTTCCTGGTTTAAGGTAGCAACGATGGAAGATATTGAGAAAATTAAACGTGAAGACATTATCAAGTGGCGTGACGCCATGCTTGGCCCCAAGGATGATCAACGCTACGCTATCCGGACCGTTAAACGCCACATGGCAACCATATCCAAATTCCTTGAAATGCTCCGTGATAACAAAATCCTTGAGACCAACGTTGTCCAAGGCGTCGAACGGCCTAAACTTAACTCCGCCGAAGGCGCTACAGCCATCATCAGCTCAACCCAAGCCAACGATCTTCTGGATGCCCCTAATCCTAAAACTCTAAAAGGGAAACGGGATCGTGCCGTCCTGGCCACTTTTTTATTCCATGCTTTACGGCGTTCGGAGCTTTGTAACCTTAAGATCAAAGATATTCAAGAGCGTGAAGGCATTAAGCAATTTCGAGTCGTGGGCAAAGGCTCAAAAGAACGCT
>CAYZLU010000160.1:0-5714 GCA_964479285.1 uncultured Planctomycetales bacterium
ATATATTTTGTCCGCATCTGAGGATGCCATTGATGAACCTGACAAGAAATTGCGCCAGCACAGGGCGCGTCTCATTACCATCTCAAACCCCAAGTCCTGGCCTGCAGAGAGCTATAAAATGCTGCGTTCAAATTTATTGCAGCAAATGAAAACAAAAAACCTTAAAGCGATTTTATTCACCAGTTCTGACATGCAGGAAGGAAAATCCCTGACTGTCAGCAATATCGCGATCTCCATGGCCCAATTGGGTAAAAAGACCATTTTGTTGGGGGCCAATATGCGCCGGCCGACGGATTACAAAACATTTGGATTAAGCCGGGAGCCTGGTTTATCAGATATTTTGATGGGTAATGTGCCTTGGGCCAAAGCTGTTAATTCTTCCGTCGATATTTTAATCGGAGGTTTAGGGATTGATGATCTGCTGCAAATTCCTGGCGTAGATAATTTAAGCATCATCACTTCTGGACGTGCCGTAGACAATGTTTCAGAGCTTTTAAATTCCAAGGCATTCGACCAATTGATCAGGGAGCTGAAAGCCAATTTTGAAGTGGTCATTATTGATTGTTCCCCGGTCATGGCAGTTCCTGACGCAATCACCATGTGTGACCGTGTTGATGGCGTGGCCCTGATTTATAAGGTAGGGCAGACCCCTAAAGAGGTCTTGAAAATGGCCAAATCCAATTTGCTTAAGGCAAGGGCCAATTTACTGGGGATCATCCTCAATAATATCAAAACCGAAGCACAGGTGGGTTATTCCGCTTTTAGTTATCGCTATTATGGGGAAAAGCCTGAAAAAAGTGAGAATTTTATGCAGAAATTGGCAAAGCAATTCAAGAATAAAGACCAAAAGGACAATCAAACTTTAAATGTCTAAGAATTTGATGAACAGTGTCATTGCGAGTCCCCGATTAAGACATTCGGGGGGAAACCAGACACTTGCCTCTGTCGTATTTATCGCCGGTACGGTGCTTTTATGCCTTATCATTGGCAAGACCATTTCAGTCCATCCTTATGTGCCTCTGTTGGTCATCTTCAGTTTACTTTTATTCATTCTTGCTTTTATTCATAGCGATTGGGCGATGGGTTTACTGATCATCGCCATGCTGCTTTCTCCTGAAATTGATTTGGGAGGATTTTCAAAGCAACAAGACATCACGATACGTATCGAAGATTTGTTGATTGTCGTTTTTATGCTTGGATGGTTGGCACACATTGCCGTGACCCGCGGCCTGACCTTCGTCCGGCGCATGCCGTTAAACAGGTTTATCTTTTTTTACTGCATCGTTTTTACGATAGCGACCCTTAAGGGCATGATCATGGGAAATGTGACTCCCCTGAAGGGCCTGTTTTTTGTGTTTAAGTATATTGAATATTTCATTGTTTTTTATTTGGCTAGCAGTATCGTTCAAAATGAAAATCAGATGCGTGTTTTTTTGAAAATATTCTTGTTTGTTTTTGTTATCGTTGACATTTATGCTTTTTCACAGATTGGGCATGTTGAACGCGTGTCTGCGCCCTTCCAACATGGAAGCGGTGAGCCCAACACGCTTGGAGGATATCAGGTATTAATGTTGGGAGTATTGTTGGGGATTTTGACCCAGGTTGATTTACGCCATTGGAAATGGCCGTTAACGCTCCTTGCTGTCTTTACCTTGGTCCCTTTCGCGCACACGCTTTCGCGCGCTTCTTACGGCGCTATTGTCGTAATGTATATTACCCTGATATTTTTTAGCAAGTTTTCCACCAAAACAGTCCTTCTCGGCATCATGGCTCTTTTTTTAATATTGTTCTTGGCTTTTAAGCCGGATTTTGTTGTCCACCGTTTGGTCTCAGCCGTGACACCTGAATATCAGGAAAACATTCCGACAGTCAAGGTTTTGGGCCTGTCCTTGGGGGCTTCTCCTTCTGCGCGTATTTTAGATTGGATTGACCTATACCAGTCATGGAAAACAAGGCCATTTTTAGGTTATGGTTTGACAGGGGTCAGGTTCGTCGACGGCCAATTCATCAAGGTCTTGGTCGAAACAGGGTTGGTGGGTTTTACGGCTTTTATCTTGCTCTTAATAGTGATTTTTCGCCAGGTCCTCTATATCTATAAGAAAGCCAAGACCCCTTTATATAAAGGCCTGGCCATTGGGTTTTTGGCGGGGCATATGGGAATGATCGCCCATGCTTTTTCGGCCAATACATTTATTATTATCCGCATCATGGAGCCATATTGGTTTTTGGCTGGGATGGTCATGGTCATACCATATTTAGAACAGGAGATGTTGTCAACCGCGCCCCTCCAGGCACCGGAAGAACAAAGATTATATGTACGTAATGTTCAATTCTTTTTAAAATGAATGACAGGACTTTGACTCAAGGATTCTATAATGGAACATACCCACGTCTATACCCCGCATAAACAGTTAAAACAAGGCATTAAAATTTGGAAAGAAATGTTCCAGGAAATGTATGATTTTCATGAGCTCATCTGGCGGTTATTTGCCCGTGACATATCGGCCAAATATAAACAATCGTTTTTGGGCAATGCCTGGTCTTTGCTCATGCCTTTTGTGGCCATAGGCACCTTTATGTACCTCAACCACGCGGGTATTTTACATATTCAACAAACCTCTGTGCCATATCCTTTGTATGCACTTATCGGCTTGTCTATTTGGCAGGTTTTCTCAACGGGACTGAATTCAGGGGCAAATAGTCTGATCGGTGCGGGGGACCTGGTCACCAAAATAAATTTTCCCCGAGAAGTCCTTGTGGTTGCATCGATGGCCCAAAGCGTTTTTGAATTTCTGATCAAATTTGTTTTGGTCCTGGTTTTTTTTATTATTTTTAAATTTATGCCTTCCTGGAAAATCGTCTTTTTTCCATTTTTCTTGTTGCCTCTCATTTTTTTGACAATCGGTTTATCATTGATCTTGTCCCTGCTTAATGGTGTCATGCGGGACATCGCCAATATTGTTTCCTTGCTGTTGATGTTTTTGATGTTTTTAACGCCTGTACTTTACCCGGTCCCTGCCAAACATTTTTTATTGCTCAGACTTAATTTTTTATCTCCATTAATCAATTCACCAAGAGAGCTTATAACGGAGGGTCATGTCCATCAACCATTATATTTTGGCATTGCCTCTGTTCTTTCTTTTCTCATATTTTTAATGTCATGGCGAATATTTCATTTGGCAGAAACAAAGATTTCAGAAAGAGTGTGATACCTTGGGTGATACCGTTGTCCAATGTGAAGCTGTCAGCAAGAAATTTTCCAAAAGCCTTAAAAAATCCATGTTGTATGGCGCCATGGACATCGCGGGCAGCGCCATCGGCGTCATGCCAAACTCTAATGTGTTGCGTGCTGATGAGTTTTGGGCTCTTGAAAATGTGTTTTTTGAATTAAAGCGGGGAGACAGTTTTGGCATCATGGGCCCCAACGGGTCTGGAAAAACGACGCTGTTAAAAATGCTTAACGGCATTTTTATGCCGGACCAGGGGCGTATCACGGTCAGGGGTAAAATGGGTGCGCTTATCAAGGTAGGCGCTGGTTTTCATCCTATGCTTAGCGGCAGGGAAAACATTTATATTAACGGCGCCATCATGGGGATGGGCAAACGGGAGATTGATGGAAAATTTGATTCCATTGTTGATTTTGCTGATATTGGTGATTTTTTAGATTCACCTGTTAAATTTTATTCCAGCGGCATGTATGTGAGGCTCGGGTTTGCCATTGCTGTGCATTGCAGGCCGGACATTTTACTCATTGATGAAGTTTTGGCGGTAGGTGACATTAAATTTCAATCTAAATGCCTTAAGTATATTACAAACAATGTCCTGAAAAATGGATGTTCCGTGATATTTGTTTCGCATAATAGATACGCGCTGGAGGATGTCTGCAGCCATGCTTTATATCTTAAAAAAGGTAAACCCGTCCACTTGGGTAAGACCCTGGATGTCGTTGACCGGTATTTGACGGACATCAAGAATGAAGAACAGGGGCCCCAAGGAACATTGGAGGGTTTTCATATGGAAGGGATTGTGAAGGTTGTTTTTCTAGACCATGAGGGCCGCGCCAAGACCCAGTTTAAGACCGGCGAAGAGATGCATATTAGATTTTATTATTCATTCAGCCAGACCATTCAAAACCCCAGTGTAGGCATTACATTTATTCATGATGATCCAAGATATGACCTGATCATGGGCACTGATTATTTGTTTAATTTACATTCAGGTTATGATGAATTTGAGGTGAAGGACCTGCAAGGTCAGGGATATTTTGAAGCCACTGTTGATTGTTTATACCTTCCCGTTGGAATTTACAAATATTTTATTTATTTATACAGTGACAATAAAATGAACCTTATGCACAAATATGAGAATGTCGGCCAGGTGGAAGTATTATGGTCAGACAACCGTCCTAAAAGATCATTGATTGAACTTCCCCATCGGTGGAAAAAAGTCGAAGGTGCTGGATGAAAATAATACCATTAAGCCCTGCTTTGTCTGTCGAATGGGACAAGATCGCAAATAGCTCTGATGATGCCTGGTTATTCCATTTATATGATTGGCTTGAATTGGAAGAAGAGGCCTGGGACTTGGAAAGAAAGAGTTTTTTAGTTGAACACGAAGGGAGGTTTATTGGCATCGCCCCTTTACAAAAGAACAGGAAAAACAACTTTTTAAAGTCTGATCTCATGGGGGCCTCAGGGGTCGCTTTGATCAATGGCATTGACCATGCATTTAGAGAGAAAGTGTTGAAGGCGGCCTATCAGCATATTGAAGAAATTGCCCGGGAGAACGCCTCTCCCGGGGTTGAAATTTACCTGCCTCCATTGGCAGAAATTTCGTTGAAGGACCGCTGGCAGATCAATCCGTTAATTCATTTCCACTACACCGACATATCGACACATACGCTTATAGCTGACCTTGCAGCCAGCGAAGAGGAGATTTTAAGCAATCTTTCCCAAACAGCCAGGCTCCAGTTGAGAAATGCGAAAGAATCAGGCTATACGGTCCGGTTAGCTTCCGGGGTCGACAAATATTATGAGACACACTGTGAAAACTATCAGCGCACAGGAGTGAAGCCGCACCCCAAGGTTTTTTTTGTAAGCATCTATGAACGAATTTGTAAAAAAGGCCATGCTTGCGTTTGGGAAGCGTTGGACAAAAACGGAGAGCCGATCGCTTTTGAACTGATAGCCCTTTTTAAAAGCAAGGCCTTTTATTGGTCTGGTTGCTGCAAAACAGGGCATTTGCAATCAGGGGTCAATTATTTATTACAGGTCAATTCCATGTTGTGGGCCAAAGCCCAGGGTGCCCGATGGTTTGAAACAGGAGAAGCATTTCCTGGGGCGCGTGAGGGTAAAGAGAAAGGATTGACTGATTTTAAGGAGAAATTCGGGGGCCAGCTTCACCGTTTATTAAAGGGAAGGTTGGATATATCTATATCTTCTAAAAAAGCCAGTGCATTTAAACATTGGGTCCGTTCAAGCAAATCATTGGTCAAAACTATATGTTCTCCAAAATGAAATCTTTATTAGGCTTGCAAGGACCTTCCAACCGGTGGGCACAGGTCAAAGAACGTTTAAAGCATGCTCAAAATATCATTGATTTAGGCTGCGGTAATAATCCAGTGACAGGGGCCAAGGTAGGCGTTGATTTTCATCTTGACCCCAAGGAGGGGCTTACTGGTTTGGGTCCAAGGATTGACACCCAAAAATTCAAAG
>CAYZLU010000161.1:0-5670 GCA_964479285.1 uncultured Planctomycetales bacterium
AACCTTTTGTCCCTCTGTGACAAGCTCTGAGTCTGTCAGTGCAAAGGTGGTTCCGGCAGGAATGGCAGCTGTCTGGTTTATGGCTACCCATACTGCACCAGTACCTGCAACCTTGAAAATTGCCTTGTAGCGCTTGGCAGCGCCGGGGACAGTGATTGTGGTGTCAGTTGATGCAGCCAATGCTGCTGAATACTTGAAACCAGCTGTACGCAAGCTAAAGTCGTCTACTGGTTGGGCTGAAAGATAGGGTGTTTGCATGATTCATCCTTGAATTGCATTAAAATTATACTATACCTAACCTTGCGTCAATCGCATACTGGAACATCACCACTGATTCTATGCCAGTAGCTGTTACAACGCCTCCTGGAGCAAAGTCCTGCATGCTTGTTGACTGGTTAAGGGGAACAAATGAAAAGTTTTTTGAGCTTAATGCAAAATTGGCAAAGTTGGCTGCAAGGGAAACATCACCACTTGCGCCAGCAACTACTGCACCTGACTTGTAAAACTGTAAACTCAAATTACCAAGGACGCCTGATGTTGAGTATATTGCTGGTGTAACAGGGATTCTTTTCTGGGTTTGGTAAGCGTAGTTTATAAATTTTGGAAAACTTTGATAGGTGGTTGCTGGAGACCCGGCTATCGCCGCCTGTTGTTCAATTATAACACAACCATCTGTTGTGGCTGTTCCACGGTAAACGCCATTGTTATATGAATCCTCATAATAGTACTGGCATTCTGCAAGTACCTCAGCCTTTGTTTGCGGGGCAGGTCTTGATGGAATGGCAGACGGTATAAGTGACACGGAATCTATGTAAATTGAGGTTGATGTATCTATGTATGCAAAGGTCACAATGATTGCAAACTTGTCCGTATCTGTAATTTGTGCATCATCAGTTATTTCCCATCCAGTAAACCCTGTATCCCTTATCGGGTCATTCAAGTCAGGATTGGTTGGAATGGCAGGCAATACAGCCTTGGCAGTATCAAGTCCGCTTCTCGGTATAACCGTCCAGTTATTGGCTGGAGTCAGTGTAAATGTACCATCGGTTGAAAGTGAACCTTGAATCGTTGGTAAAGTTGATATGGATGCAGCAGACGAACCTCTAACAAGATATACCCTCATGGTTACATCACTACTCAAGCCTGATACCCATGCGCAGGCATTGACAGAAAGGGGTGTTCCTATAATCTTGCTTGCCTCATCACCTGACAGGTACTGCATAATCATGAATGCATTGTTTGTTGTGATGCTTTGAAATACAAGGCCGTCAGTAATATTGTTTCTTGTCCAGTTTATGTTTGCACCAGCAGTGCACGCTATAGTCTGGTCACAAATATAGGCATTGGCAGTTACTGTACCTGAAGCAGCAAACTGAAAGGGATTTACGGGAAAATCCCAGCCTACCAGCTTGCTTTTTGCAGGTCTTCTATTCAAATTAGGTAAATAATAATCACCTTGCAATGCCTCTTCCCGGTTCGATGAATTGGTGTCATAGCTTATGAAATCCTCACCTATATCTTGTTGGGAAACCGCAATTTGAATGCTTGTAATCCTTACATGTGTCGTGGGCAATATAGATACAAGAATATCTATGTAGCCATCTACGCCGCTATTAACGTTGGTTGAAAATGGTATTGATGCAGAGCCAACCTGGAGTGAATAGCCAGTATTGTTAAATTTCTTGTCAAGAATGGTGACAGGAGGATTGCCGGATGATTCCTGATAGATAATCTGTATACCAGCTTCACCCGCATTTTCGTTTCTTCCAACTATGCAGCCTGACAAATATATCGGGAAATTTGTGGTGCTTGCCCAGAGACCTGAGTTCTGGTTCATTCGCTGTCTTAGGTAACAGCTTGTGATGCCCGCTGAAACGTTGATATCAAGCACATAGGGGGGGCTTGTGACAACGTTGTTATTGCCCGTTATGGTTTCCCTTGAAATTATTACTGTGCCTGTTCCTGACGCTACCAGGTCCCAATCCGGGGCTATGATAAATTCATTGTTAAGACCTGATATGGTAAAGGTGGTGGAATACCCTTCGTTCAAGAAAATATTAGTGAATTGCGGGTTTGCAATCTGGTTCGTGTTTTTAAGCGTATTATTATCGATTGGGCTATTTCCGGCTGTAATATTCGGCCATGCTTCCCGCGTAAATTGTTCAATATCGTTCTCATCAGTGCAGACCACATAATACAAATCCAGTATAAGCTCATTTGAGTCGTCTAGAATCCACGGATAGTAATAGATAACCTCATTGTCGCCTACAGAGTTTTGAACCACTCCTATGGCGTTTAAATTTATTTCTGCGCCCATTGACGTGTACGAGTAGGTTGGAGGTGAACCTGAAAGCTGAAAAACCTCTTTTGACTCGTCCCTTGCAGCATCCCTGTAAAACTTGAGCTTGCCATTGGCTAAAGGTAAGCCCGTGTCCTTGTTACGAAATAGCTGCTCGAGGTCTGATGCGACTATGTACAGTTCATTTAGAGCCATCTTTTACAATCCTTTGTAAAATTATTGCTCTATTTTAACATGATTAAAACTGTTCCGCTATTTTGTTTGGTGCCGTCATTTGTGGCGGTACCAGAAGTATTTATTTAGAAGAGCCAAAATAATATCCAATTACAAGTGTGGCAATGGATGGAAGGGTTATTTTTGCTGCTTCATAAAAGGCATTTGCAGGTATAATCAATTCGCTGATTCCCGCTAAAAAATAAAGAAAAGAAACTATAAGCAATATTATCTTGGCCAATCCAAGCAAGTGAAGCTCTGTTACAGCACCTTCCTTAGCTACAGTAACATGGCTCATAACCTGCTCTAATGGTATTTTACTGTCATCAATGAATTTATCTTTCATTTGAAATACCAGGAATCAATATTTCCTTTCTTACACCATGACCTTCGATATAAAGTTTATCACCTTTTTCCAGTGCATTTATCAGTAAGTCACTTAATCCTATGGCTCTCCTGATTACATCAGACCTGCTTGGCGCATTTAATAGTTTTAAAAGCCGTTCAGTTTGATCAAAAGTCTCTTCCAGCATTCTTATTGTTAATATATTTGACATTTTATGCCTCTTTTATAGTCAGTGTGTATCGAATTGTAATACAAATGACTGGTGATTTCTATATGTAAAGCTATAGCAAACCTTCTTGTTTTAACCACAATCCGACATGCTCATATCCTGGCATTCCTGCATAGTATTCCTGTTTATCTGTTTGTGGTGGTTCTGGCAACTTATCCACAGGTAAATCTGTTATTGATTCGCCTTTAGTATATTTATTCTTAGTAAAGATCTTAGTATCTCCGCCACTGTGGCGGAGTGTTTCACCTTTTCTGGCGGAGAACTCCGCCACAGAGGCGGTGTTGTTAAATAATATGCCAAGTAAGATTTTTCTATTATGCCCCTTTCCAATAGATTCTATATAGCCCAATTTGATTAAATCTTTTACTTTTCTTTCGACAGTTCTTAAAGGTATTGAAGATTTTTCAGATATTTTTTCATTGGTATAGATAATTATTTTTTTGTCTTTAAGCACTTTAAACAAAACTACCATAATAATTTTGTGATATGGGTCTAAAAGTGGGTTATTGATTACAATATGAGGGATTTGATCGTAAGGAACATTTGAGTTTTTATTAGGCATTTGTTAATATTTCCTTGTGATTTTGATTAAGTCGGGCAGACATCGTCAAAATTGTTAATAATTAGGTATAAGCCGAACAGGGTGGCAACCCATGGGTTCGGCTTTTTTATTTGCGCGGATAATAACTGATTTTGAAAGGTATTTGTATTTTCAGGAAAGGATGTATATCATGCGAACCGCAACATAAGTGGTCATCACTGATGCGTTCAAAAAAGAGCCGGACGATGCGGGTAACATTGTTCCGGCCTTTGTTTATTTCTTCTTCTTTTTCTTCTCAGCAAGACTGTATGCTATGGCCAATGCCTGATTTTTTGGCTTGCCTGCGTCAATTTCTGCTTTTACGTTTCTTGAAAACCCTTTCTTGGTCTTGGCTTTGACGCCTTTTATTAGGGGCATTTTGTTGGTTCTCCTTAATCAATATATTTTTCCGGCTTCCAATTCCAGTTCCATGGGCTTGCTTGTTTGGGATGCTTGCGAAAGTGCATTTACAAAAGCCTCCATGTCACTAGGATTTAAAGGTTTATAAGGGTTTTGTTTTGCCTTGATAAGTTTCTTTATAATTTTTTCCCTTGATTTTTCATTGGATAATAATTTTGTTATTGGTCTTCCAAGTAAGGCTGGCAAAAGGGCTGAAAGCATACCGCTAGGTATACTGCCTGTAGATGCCGTTCCAATTATCCCTCCAAGACTTGATATAACAGAAGATGCCTCATTACTCAAACCTCTTTCGCCTGACCGAGAATTGAACATCACTGTAAGCGGGTCTGTGTTTTTTTGAACCAGTGTGCTAAAATCTTTTAACTTTTTAATTTCCCCTGGCGTTAAAAGAGTCTTTTTTTGTCTTTCGCCTAAACCATCAAACAAGGTTCTTAGTTTTAAGGGGTTTAATTTTCCATCATCAACAGCACGGGAGAAATAATCTAATGCTATGGCTTTTCGGTCGTTATCTGGAAGTTTACGAAGCAATTTTTCTAGTAGGTTGCTTCTATCTGTTATGTTGCTCTTTTTTAGGAAGGCGTTAACAAGCAAGTCAGGGTCTCCACCTTTTCTTGTAAACTTTGTTATATCCTTGTCTTCAAATGGTAGCCATTCATTTTTGTAAAACTTCATTGCCTTTTCACGTAATTGCGTCAAATGAGAATTGCCACTATTGTCTATGGCAGAATTAATATCCTCTAGCGCAGCATCTCGTAATTGAGCCAGTTTTTTTCCAAGTCCGGAATCACCCTTCATGAAAGAATCGGATGCTTTTTCCGCTAGCTTGCTTCTTAGTAAATCAGTATTTTTCAGTGAATATCCTTCTTTCTCACCTTCCTCGGCAAGTTGTTTTAGAAGGGTTTTTGTAGAGGAATCTGTAAGCAGGGACAAATCCTTGTCGCTTTCTATTTCTTCAAGCAAGTTTTTAGCCTTTTCCCTCAGATTAGCCCTGTCAGTAATTACACCTGCGTTGCCAGCTGCTTCATTAAGGGCGTCAAAATATTCATTTTTTGTATTCCTTGTTTCCTTTTCCGCCTTAAGCAATGATTCCTTGATAGATGCGCCAGTGTTTTGATTCTTGTCAGAAAACGCCGAATGTCTGCTAGTATTGAAATCATTAAGGATATCGTTGCCCCTGCCTTCAATGGTTTTTGCTGTTCTTTGCATTGCCTGATTGGCTCCAGAAAAAGGCAAGTAAGGCAACTTGTTTTCAAATTGTTTTTTGAGAAAAGGATTTTCAATAACATTTCCTAGCGATGTTTCAGTTCCGGCAGTATTTTCCATTGCCCGCTGTAATTGTTCGGGATTTAATGGGCTTGAAGGAAGAAAGGATTCGGGGTTTCTGGCTATATTGATGCCTTTTTCAGCACCCTTCAAGGCACCTTCACCAAACATCCCCATCAATGCAGCTGTAATCGGGTTTTGTTCTTCAGCAATACCATACAAGCCAGCTGCGCCAGCTCTTTTTGCAGTTCCTGCAAGACCCTTTGCCATACCTCCAAGTTTTGCATACGGTGAAAAGCTTCCCAGACCCCTTAATAATT
>CAYZLU010000162.1:0-5660 GCA_964479285.1 uncultured Planctomycetales bacterium
ACGAGGAGGATTCCCTATGGCCCATTCTAACACGCTCATCCACGAATTGCTAAAACTTCTACCGAGACATCAATTTGAAATAATCGTTAAAAATCATGGTGGTGACCGCTATGTCAAAAACTTTGACTGTTGGCAACAGTTGATAACCTTGCTCTATGCTCAAGCTGCAAACAAATCATCCCTGCGTGATATTGAGCAAAGTATTGAGGTCAATGACCCAAGGCTTTATCATCTTGGCCTGACAAGAATCAGACGTTCAACTTTGTCCGATGCCAATAAAAAACGTCCCAGTGAAATGTTCCAAGCCTTGTTTTATAAATTATCCGAGTGTTGCCAAGTAGGCATTACTTCTATCCGAAATTAATTACCCGTCGGTACACTGTACTATACCTTAGTCTAATTGATTCCTTTTGTCTCCTTTTCTAGAATGCCGTTATTAATCAATAGAAATAAATGAAAGGGGACATGAATTGTGTTGGTTAATTCATTATTAGCTTAAAAATTTGAAACTGTTCAATTTAAAGGGAGATTAAAAAATGAGAAATAGAAAAATTGCCATCATTGATGAAGACAAGAAAATTTTGGAAAAACTTGAAGAAATTTTAGTTATGAGTGGCTATACCACAGTACCAGTTATAAATCCATTAATGGCGGTAGAAACAGTTATCCAGCATAAACCAGATGTTATTTTGATGGAATTGAAAATGCCTCATAAAAGCGGATTTGAACTTACCCATACGATCAATGGAGTCTTTGAAACAAGAAAAGTTCCGATTATTGCGATGTCTAAGTCTTATAAAGATGAATTTCGCTGGCTTTTGGATTTTTGCGGTATAAAAAGGTGGATTAAGAAGCCATTTCAACCCCTTAATTTGATTTGGGCAATTGAGAATGAAATTGAGGAAAAGATCGAGTTTGGAATGGAAAATCGTTTAGCAGGAATGGGAATTGTGGTTTAGCTATACCTCAGTACAATTGAAAGAGTTTTGCTCCATCCTTAAAATAAAAGTATAGTTTTAATCCCCTAAGAACCGAACAATGCAAACAGGAGTCGACAATGAAAAAACCAAAAGAAAGTTTAGAAGATACTAATTCACTGGCAATGCTCGAGGATAATTTGAGATTTAATACATCAGGATTAGATGACGATCTGTATACAGATATTCAAGATGCGATAGATAGGGATTCGTCTTTGGTATTGATGTCGGACAATATCCATATCACGGTTGAAAATGGGATAGTTACCTTATATGGAGAAGCCTTTGAAGAACAGGATAAAATTACAGCAGGAGAAATCGCGGTGGCTTACGCGGGCAATGATAATGTTAATAATTATTTGAACGTTGAATAAAATTGAAAGTATGTAACAAGGAGGGCATGATTACAAATCAAAAAGAACGGAAGCTGTTTGAAATAAGAAATAATGAAAAGGAACTTTCTAAATCCATACATAATTGGCTAGCTCAATATGAGGACGAGGATGATTTCTTATGTGGGAAAGTATCTAATTCTTTACCGGAGTTTATAGAAGAGGAATGAAAGTATTCTTATTTGTTGTTATTTTAATATTTTCTTCAACGGTCCATGCAGATATTATTCCAAATAAAGTCGCTGTGCGGATTATAGTCAGTGAAGGAGCAGATCAAGGGTTAAGGGGAATGATTTGTATTGGTGAAGTTCTACGCCAACGGGCAAGTATAAAGGGATTTTATGGGTATAAATCAAATAGAAAGGTCCAGCCAAGAGCTGTATGGCAGATGGCTGCAAAAGCTTGGGCCAAATCTGCGTATACGAATTACACGAAAGGAGCGGATCATTTTGAAAATATCCGCAGGTTCGGTAAGCCCTGGTGGGCTAGGTATTGCATAAAAACATATGAATATAAAGACCATGTTTTTTATAGGGAAGCTAAACATTATCGAATGTAGTGTTTGATATCATAAGCCCTTCCGTCGATCATGTTTTATTATACTCCCGTACAATTGATTCATTTTATCTTATCCCTAGAATATCGACATGAATGAGGAAGAATTATCACTTAATAATTACAAAATGCCTTTAGAAAAGAAGCAAATTTACGTCTTGGATGACGATGAGTCAGTGTTATGGTCCCTTAATTTACTTTTGGTTTCTTACGGCTTTGCTGTGAACGCATTTATTTCCGCAGAGAGATTCTTTAGCGCTGTACCGAATACCGCTGAGGGTTGTTTAGTTTTGGATATTCATATGCCAGGCGTAAATGGATGGGATACCCAGGAAAGACTTGCGAAAACAGGATATAAACTTCCCGTCATAGTTATTACGGCAAATAAGGATGATAGTTTTAAAGATAAGGCTATGAAAGCAGGGGCAGCGGGGTTTTTACAAAAACCATTTGGTGATCACTATCTGCTTCATATGGTTAACCGAGTGTTTAATAAGGAAGTCCCAATACCCGAAGGTAAATAAGGACTTATACCCCAGTACAATTGATCCATTTTATGAAATCCAGAGAATGTAAACATGATGTCAGGTGAGGAACAGAATTAATTAAAAAGGAGAAGAAAATGTTGAAACAAAATTTAAGATTCAGATTGGGTTTAGTTTTTATCTTTGGGTTCTCGTTATTATGTTTAGGCGTTTCCGTGCGGGCAGATGACGATCGGGGCGATAACCATAGAAATCAGGGAGACAATCATGGTAGCCAAAGAGACCGGTATCACTACCGTGAAGGGCATTGGTATGGTCAGGGAGACGTTGTCGTTTCCGATGTTCCCGTTGGAGCAGAAATTGAGTCTCTTCCGCCACAGTATACGACTGTTGTCGTTGGGAATAATTCTTACTATTACGATAATACCAGGTATTACAGTAGATCCCCTGATGGCACCTACGTTGTTGTTGAGAGACCATCTGCTCCGTTAATCCAGATTAAACTTTAAGGGATTGATGACAGTAGGAATAGGAATGAAGAGGTGAAATATGTTTACTAAATTTAAGATCGGTTTAATAGTTTTAATCCTTGCTGTGGTCGTTGTTCAGTTGACAGGCTGTAGAGATGACCATTGGGGACATCACGACTCACCAGAGCATCATGAACACTATTAAGATTAATTCTAATAACAAGCATGGAAAATCTTGTGGAAGCGAAGCTGTAGGCACACCACTTTCTGAGCAAACGAAAAGTGCAAGTACAGCAACAAAAGAAGAAGGCTGTTGTTCCACTGATAAATAGCATGATCATCGCAATGAAAATAAGATTAATGTGCCAACGATCAGCAAAGAACAGTTGTTGGCGAAAATAAATAATAATGAAGACGGCATTAAAGAATGGTCTGAAGCTAGTTTACCAATTGATAAATAAGAAACGTCAGATTTAATTGAAAGGAGAAAGATATGGCAGTAAAAATTCTACAAATTTTAGTTTGCGCGGCTTCGCTTATTTCACTTCAAGGATGTTTTTCTTTGCACAGTACAACTGTTCATGAAGATCCTCCTGCGCAAACTACTACAGTTTACCCTGTACCAGCAGGTGATGCAGTTGCCGTCACGACCAACCATTAATGAAAGGTAGATCAAATACAAAAACCTGATAGAAAGAATTCACACAATAGAAAAATACAGTTGCCCCAATACAAGACTGACTTTGTATATCAAAAGGAACATCAAGACACGGTTCCTAAGGAACAAAAAGGATTATTAAATAAAGAAGTCGGAACATCTTCCTTATTAGAAGCTAACAAAGCCAGAGAATCCTTAAAGGACTTTACAGTAGCCTTGAAGATCAAGGATCTTCCCATACTTTTTCACAAACACAATAATGGGGTAGTAATTGATCAACAATCACAGAGTAAAAGCAGATTAGTAAGGGAGACTCTGAAATAAAAAATCAAGATCACGATCCAGAACATAAAGATAAACCGACACAAAAACCAAGAGATGAACAGAAGAACGTTCAACCTAAACAATGAAAAGTTATAAGCCCAGTGCTTAAAAAGGAAAAAAATGTCAAAACACACGCATCATCAAAGCAGAGCAGAACAAATAGATAACAAAGCTCATGGAATACCGCCATTTCACTTTGATCCTTATCAAGCAAGTGAGGTATCAAAGTCGGAAGATATCCAAACGAAGGTAGATGAAAAGGATAGTTCTACAAAGCTTCGGGCTTATCAGATTCATTTAGAAAAAGGTGGATCTGATTTAGATAATTGGTTAGAAGCAGAACGAAGCCTAAAAAATAGCCAGCTTTAATAAAAAGGATTATTTCAATGTCTAATGAAACATTATTTTTACTTTTCGTAATTGCTTTGGTTGTCTTTTCTTTACCTAATTGGTCATACAGCAAGTCATGGGGGTATAGACCCACAGGTGTTTTGACAGTTTTGCTTGTGGTTTTTCTTATATGGGCTATAGCCGGAGGGCGTCCGCTTTTTAGACATTCACTTGGGCATGATATTAGATCAGCTGGCAAGGATGTTGGGGATTCTGTAAGACGCGTTGCTCAATAGAGCATCGAGGTAATTTTATAAATACAGTATTTCTAAAAAAGGAGATTTTTATGTTAAATTGGGCAATTTCATTTTTTGTAATCGCAATAATTGCGGCAGTATTAGGATTTACGAATATCGCAGGTTCAGCCATTGACATTGCTAAGATTTTGTTTTTTGTATTTTTAATTTTAGCAGTTGTCTCCTTTATTTTTGGAAGAAGAGTGTCAGTGTAATTTTACCCCTGCCAATCGCGATGGCTATCATTATTAGACAATAAAAGGGCTATAAATGCCGAAAGGCAGGGGTTTTAGTCATCTAAAACAATACCAGGAGAAACAATATGGATGGTCAAATGGATAAAATTAAGGGACAGATTAAAGAAGCTGTAGGAGATTTGACTCACAACAAACGTTTAAAATCCGAAGGTAGGGCTGATGAGTTTCGAGGTACTATCAAAAATAAAATCGATAATGCCGCAGACAAATTAAAAGAGCAGGTATAAATCCATAATTCTTCAAAAGGAGACAAATGTCAAAACATCATATTGAGAATATAGCAGAACAAATAGCCAACAAAGGACATGCTTCAGCGCCATTCCATAATGAAAAAAATCTTAATCACCCAAGTAAATTAATGAATTCAGAGGATAAACAATGGAAATCTGATATGGATGATAGTTCTATACAGCTTACAGCTTACAGCTTATCAAATTTATCAAGAAAAAGGTGGGTCAGCTTTGGATAATTGGCTAGAAGCAGAGCGAATTCTAAAGAATAACGATAAGGCTGTTTCAAGACTTATAAATGAAGGAGATCCTAATAATAAAATCAAAGAAAGAATGGGGAAATAAAGGAATAAAATTTCCCCTTGCCAACGGTGATAGCCACTGGTTTTAGAGCAGAGTAAGCGATACTTACCGAAAGACAGGGGACTTAAATATTATTAATCAAAACGGGAGGATGAGATGAAGAAATTTTCATTATTTATGTTATTGGGTCTATTTTTGGCGACTTCATTGACAGGGTGTAATACTGTTCATGGTGCAGGGCAAGACATATCTGATACAGGTCATAATATTCAACATGCTGCTTCTTAGAAATAAGGATGCAGTTCTTAGGCTAGAACCCCAAAAAATTACGCCTTTGTACAATTGATGGATTCCTATATCTGTCTAAAATGTCTTAATGCAGT
>CAYZLU010000163.1:0-5639 GCA_964479285.1 uncultured Planctomycetales bacterium
AAAAGAGGCATCCCGATTTTTACCTTCATGAATAAACTTGACCGTCCTTCCCGTCCTCTTTTAGGACTTATGGATGAGTTAGAGAACGTCTTAAATTTGAAAGCGCATCCCATCAATTGGCCTTTGGGAAATGGCCCTGATTTTAAAGGGGTGTACGATAGAAGGATGAAACAAGTCCACATTTTTGAACGTCTGGGAAAAGGGGCATTTCGTGCGCCTGTTTCCGTGCATGATCTAAGCGACCCTATTGTTAAAAGCCATTTACATGAAAGTGTTTATAGGGAAGTGGTGGAAGAGCTTGAGATTTTAGATGCGACCCAAGGGGCATTTGATTTAATGCAAGTCCTGAAAGGCAAGCAGACGCCGGTATTTTTTGGGAGTGCCGCGAATAATTTTGGGGTGGAACTTCTTCTCAGGGGTTTTCTGGAATTCTCAACGGGCCCGTCCCCCAGAAATTCTTTAAATGGTTTAGTGCCAGTCGCCCATCCTGATTTTTCCGCTTTTGTTTTTAAAGTCCAGACCAACATGAATCCCATGCACCGGGACAAGGTGGTCTTTGTGCGCATCTGTTCCGGCAAATTTACCCGCAATATGGGTGTAAAACATGCCCGTACGAAAGAAGACATCAAGTTGACGGATTCTCACAATATTTTTGGGCGTGACCGAGAAATTGTTAATGAGGCATACCCTGGAGACATTGTGGGATTTGTCACCAAGAATGACTTGAAAATTGGGGACACCATCACCGAAGATCCTGGCATTGTTTATGGGGAGATACCCAGTTTCGCGCCGGAATCATTTGCTTTTCTCGAGAACGCAGTCCCTTCAGGGTATAAGGCTTTCCGAAAAGGGATGGACCATCTGCTCGCGGAGAACATTGTGCAGACTTTTCAATTGAAGGTCCCTCAAAACAGCATGCCTTTGCTCGGGGCCGTCGGTCCATTACAGTACGAGGTGTTGCAATACCGTCTCAAGGATGAGTATGGAGCGGATTCAAATTTAAATCTGATGCCTTGGAAGATATTAAGATGGGTGGAAAGCCATTCACAAGCCCAACTGGTCCTGATCCTTCCACAAGGGGGAGGACTCGCCCTGGATGAGCAGGACCGTTTGGTCATGCTCTTTCCCACCGAGTGGTCTCTCAAATATTTCAAAGAAACCCACGCAGGCGTCGTCCTCTCTGATTCACCAGCCGCCAGGAAAGCAGGATAAAATGATAGAAGCATCCAAAGATTTCAAAAGTATTGGTTTAAGTAAAGCGATGCTTGATAATTTAAAGTCATTGGGCTATATGCAAATGACGCCTATCCAGGAAAAAGGCCTGCCCTTCATTTTAAGCAATAGAGATTTTATAGGACAAGCCAATACCGGCAGCGGCAAAACAGCCGCGTTCGCATTGGGTATCTTGGCCAAATTAGATTTAAAAAAAAATATGCCCCAGGCCTTAGTGCTTGTTCCCACCCGTGAATTGGCTGAGCAGGTGGCCGGTGAAATTCGCCGCCTGGCACGTTTTACCAGTAATATCAAAGTTCTCGCAATCTCTGGGGGTTCGGAAGAACGCCACAAGATCAAGTCCCTCAGGCAAGGGGCGCATATCATCGTAGGTACGCCAGGCCGTATCACCAAATTGCTGGATACGGGAATACTAATCACCTCTGATCTTAAGGTCTTGGTATTAGATGAGGCTGACCGTTTGCTTGAAATGGGGACCATCGAGGAAATAAACCACATCGCCTCATTGACACCGGTGGATCGGCAAACCATGTTGTTTTCAGCGACGTTTCCTAACGGTATTAAGAAATTAAGTGCCAGCCTGCAAGACGACGCTGCCCAGGTGACCATTGATTCACAACACCAGACAGGCACCATTAAACAAATTTTTTTTAAAGTAGAAAAGGAGAAGAACGATGCTTTGTTGCGGGTGCTTGGAGCTTACCGTCCTGAGTCTTGCATTATTTTTTGTAACAGCCGGGAGTCCTGCAATAAAGTGGCGGGCCTTTTGCGCACAAAGAAAATAGACTCCCTGCAGATCCATTCGGATTTAGAACAACAGGACAGGACCTTGATCTTGATCAAATTTGACAATAAAAGCTGCCGTATTTTGGTGGCGACTGACCTTGCTTCCCGCGGGCTTGATGTGAAGGATGTCAGTGTGGTCATTAATTACGATTTACCTTCTGACCACGAATTGTATGTCCACCGCATTGGACGCACAGGACGGGCCGGCCAGGAAGGGTTGGCGCTCAGTTTATACACCCATACAGAACGTCCGATCCTTAGGAATATTGGGGCCTATTTAAAAACCGATTGCCTTACCAACGAAATAAATGACTTGGAAAAATTAAGGCCCTTTGCTTTGCGTTCGTTTATGACGACCATTTATATCAGCGGCGGCAGGAAAGACAATATACGTCCCGGCGATATTTTAGGCGCCCTGACCAAGGAAGCTGGGCTAAAATCCCAGGAGGTCGGGAAAATCCATATCTTGGAGGTCAACAGCTATGTGGCCATCACACATGATAAAATTGATCATGTGATTGAGTGCTTGAATGCGGGGAAGATCAAGGGCAAGAAATTTAAGGTTGGAAAAGCTTCTTAATATTGCGGAACTGCAGGGTCAATTTCTTGAGACCAGGCTTGAATACCACCCTTAACATTGACAATATTAGAATAGCCTTGGGTTTTCAAGAAAGCCACGGCCCTGGCACTGCGCCCGCCGATTTTACAAAAACAATAGACAGGTCTGTCTTTGGGGATTCCTTCAAAATTCTTTTCCAGGGTACTTAATGGTGTTAGGTGGGCGCCTTCAATCCGGGCGATGTCCCATTCGGCCTCTTCGCGTACGTCAAGTAAGTAGATATCTGGTTGCCGGTCCCGCAGTTGTTTTAGTTCTTGCACTGAAATTTCTTGCGTCATGCATTGCCACGCGTATTCTTTTAAAGTTTTAATCGTTGGGTGTGTTCCACAGAGCGGGCATTCCGGGTCTTTTTTGATTTTAATGTCCCGCCACCGTGCTGACAACGCGTCGAATATCAGAAGACGTCCTAAGATCGTTTCTCCAATTTGGCAGGTCCATTTGAGGGCCTCATTGGCCTGCATCAAACCAATGATCCCTGGCACAACACCAATGACACCAGCCTCTGCACAGGACGGCATGTCTTCGGGCGGGGGCATTTCCCGGAAGAAACACCTGTAGCAGGGGCCGCCCGGGCCAAAAACACTGCATTGGCCCTCAAATTGGTGCACACCGCCAAAGACGAAAGGTTTGCCTAAAAAGAAACAAGCATCATTAATTAAATACCGCGAAGGGAGATTGTCTGTGCCATCGATCACCAAGTCATAGTTGGCCAAAATGTCTTTGGCGTTATCAGCATTCAGCCTTTTCTGGTGGATGATAATATCGACATGGGGGTTAAGATGTTTCAGTTTTTCCTGAGCGGAAACAACCTTAGGTTTGTCAATATCAGAAGTGTAGTGAAGGACCTGCCGGTGAAGATTGGACAAAGAAACCACATCCTGATCAATAAGGCCGACTGTTCCAACACCAGCGGCCGTCAAATAAATGGCAGGGGATGAGCCTAATCCGCCGGCACCGACAATCAGGATACGGGCGTTTTTAAGCCGCATTTGGCCTGCCTGTCCGATCATGGGCAGGATGGTTTGACGGGCATAACGTGTTTTTTCTTCTGGAGAAAAATTGTAAATTGTCTCATTCATAGGTAGAATATATTTTAGTGAGAAAATCAAAAATTCATAGTTAAAAGATGGAGGTCGCCAATGGGCAAGGTCCGGGTGTTGGTAGGTACGCGTAAAGGAGGTTTCATTCTCACATCAGATGGAAAACGGCAACAATGGGACATCAGCGGACCACTTTTTGGCGGTTGGGAGATTTATCACATGAAAGGTTCCCCTGTTGACCCCAATCGGCTCTATGCCTCGCAATCAAGCGGTTGGTTCGGCCAGGTGATCGAACGCTCCAATGACGGCGGCAAGACATGGGGACCAGTTGGTAATGAGTTCAAATACGAGGGCGTCCCCGGGACACATCAATGGTATGATGGGACCCCACACCCCTGGGAGTTTAAGCGCGTCTGGCACCTTGAGCCGTCTTTGAGTGATCCTGATACCGTTTTCGCCGGGGTGGAAGATGCCGCGTTATTTAGGACCACGGACGGTGGTAAGACCTGGCATGAGCTTCCCGGTTTACGTCAGCATGGTTCAGGGGCCAAGTGGGCGCCAGGTGCCGGCGGAATGTGCCTGCACACCATCCTTTTAGATCCCCATGATCCCGGACGTATTTATATCGCCATATCAGCGGCAGGCGCCTTTCGCAGTGATGATGGGGGTAAGACATGGCGCCCCATCAACCAGGGGCTTCGGTCCGAATACATTCCTGATCCAACGGCCGAAGTCGGTCATTGCGTCCATCGCATCGCGATGCACCCCTCGCGTCCTAATGTGCTTTTCATGCAAAAGCATTGGGACATTATGCGCAGTGACAATGCCGGTGAATCATGGGTAGAGGTCAGCGGCAATTTACCCACTGATTTTGGATTTCCCATCGAAGTCCATGCCCATGAACCGGAGACCATCTACGTTGTACCCATCAAAAGCGATTCAGAACACTACCCGCCAGATGGTAAATTGCGTGTTTTTCGCAGCCGCAAAGGCGGAGTAGAGTGGGAAGAGCTTAGTAAGGGACTGCCTCAGCAGGACTGCTATGTCAATGTGCTGCGTAACGCGATGGCCGTAGATTCCCTTGATTCTTGCGGTGTATATTTTGGGACCACCGGAGGACAAGTGTACGCGTCCGCTGATGCCGGAGACAATTGGATTTCTATTGTCCGGGACCTTCCACCCGTGCTTTCTGTGGAGGTCCAGACCCTGACATGATACGAGTGGTCCTTCCTGCACATTTACGGGCGCTGGCAAGACTCGAGGGCGAGGTAACGCTCGAGGTGCCGCAACCAGCCACACAACGTTCCTTAATAAGTGCGCTTGAGGCACTTTTTCCTGCGTTACGCGGTACGATCCGTGACCATGCTAGCCAAAAGCGCCGGCCATTTTTACGATTTTACGCCTGTGGAGAAGACCTTTCTCATGAGACGCTTGATGCTCCACTGCCTGATGCGGTCGTCTCGGGGCAAGAACCGTTTCTTATTATATGATCTGTTGCTGGCGGTTAGGAGAATTTGTGAAGACATTTCTTGTTGGCGTCCTGGTGTTCTCCTGTTTTTTTTCTGTCGGGGTATTATTGGCCCGGCACAAGCCGTTATGGACGGACGAGCTTTACTACCAGCAATCAACCGTGCAGGGAACATCTTGGCCTGATATTGTTTCAGGGCATACCAGGGACATGAATAAATTTCCCTTGTATCTTGTCCTGCAGAAAGGTTTTCTGGAGGCCATTCATTATCAACTTCCGTTTGTATGGGATGGCTCTAGGTTGGTTGTTAATCCTCAGGCGCAATTGGTTTTAAGGACCCTGCCAGACATTTTAATTTCGTTTGCCATGACAGCCATTGTGCTTTTTTTTGGTTTTCGCTCAGGATTTATGGGCGGATTAGTGGCTGCTCTTGCCTGTCTGACTATGCCTATGGTCTGGATGTATTGGGTGGAGGAACGGCCTTATTCGCTCT
>CAYZLU010000164.1:0-5638 GCA_964479285.1 uncultured Planctomycetales bacterium
CCCTGGATTGTTGGCTTTAAGTGATGACGAAATATTGGGGGTACGATTTTTTGAAGGGGTGAGAGATTCCCTAACGGTCTTGATAGATTCGATTGAAGATGACAATTTACTTAAGGACCTCGATCAAATTCAGATTGAATTTCAGGGAGCCTGTGGACAGAGGCCCAGTACCCTGACTCAAGCTTGTCAATGCCTTGAGCGTTTGATTCAATATGCCGATGAATTGGGGGGAAAACTTGAGGTTACCGCTGAGATCGAGGCGACAGAGTGGTCCCATACCATTACGGCACAGTGTCGTGACGCTCTTAGTGAAATAAGATTTTTAGCTGGAAATGACATCTCTAAGTTTTTGTCGATTCCAACATTACGCAACTTAAGTAAACTTGATGGAGAAATCGGTATTCGTGCTAATCAGCGGATAACGGACATCCAAGAACTTGCCCTTAAAAGCAGTAATTTCTCCCGGATGGAGTATGGTTTTCTTTGTGACAACACAAGTCATTTGTTGTCTGTAGGATACCACTTGGAGGAACATAAATTAGATTCAAGTTTTTATGATCTTTTGGCATCGGAAGCAAGATTGTGTTATTTTTTGGGTATTGCTCAAGGAGAAGTGCCGCAAGAAAGCTGGTTTGCCCTTGGGCGTTTGCTCACTACTTCTGGTGGAAAACCGGTCCTTTTGTCGTGGAGCGGTTCAATGTTTGAATACCTGATGCCGCTTCTTGTCATGCCCACGTACGACAATACATTGCTTGAGCAAACGTACATTGCCGCAGTAGAACGGCAAATAGAATATGGAAAATTGCTCGGGGTGGCTTGGGGCATTTCAGAATCTGGGTATAATACCATCGATGCTGACCTTAATTATCAATATAAAGCCTTCGGTGTGCCTGGTTTAGGGTTCAAGCGCGGCTTGGCAGAGGACTTGGTCGTTGCTCCTTATGCTTCCGCATTGGCGTTAATGGTGGCACCCTTGCCGGCATGTATCAATTTGCAGCGCCTTGAGAAGGAAGGGTTGATGGGAAAATATGGTCTATATGAGGCTGTTGACCATACTCCTTCACGCCAACCGCGCGGAAAAACAAGTACAGTAATACGTTCTTTTATGGCCCATCACCAAGGCATGAGTTTGCTTTCATTGGCCTATCTTTTGTTAGACTGTCCCATGCAAAAGCGATTCAAGTCAGATCCTTTGTTTCAAGCGACCTTATTATTGCTACAAGAGAGAGTCCCCAATATCATCCCATTTCATGTTCATACCAATGAGTTGACCAATATCCGCATCCTTCCCGGTAACGCCGAATCACCATTGCGCATACTTAAAAGTCCTCAAACTAAAGTCCCTGAAGTGCAGTTATTATCAAACGGCAGGTATCACGTGATGATTACAAACGCTGGGGGAGGTTACAGTCGATGGAATGACATTGACGTCACCCGTTGGCGTGAAGATTGCACCAGGGACAACTGGGGCATGTTTTGTTATATCCGTGATATGGAAAGCGGCAAATTTTGGTCAAACACCTTTCAACCTACACTGCAAAAGCCAGATAGCTATGAGGTGGTATTTTCAGAAGGCCGCGCAGAGTTCCGCCGCCGTGAATACGATTTAGAAACATATACTGAAATTGTAGTGTCCCCGGAAGATGATATCGAATTACGCCGAGTGCGTATTACCAATCATTCTCGGGTCAAGAGGGTGATAGATGTGACCAGTTATGCTGAGGTGGTTATAGCACCTTTAGCCGCAGATGCCTTGCATCCGATGTTTAGTAATCTTTTTGTACAAACAGAAATCATCGAATCAGCCCAAGCGATCCTTTGTTCCAGGCGCCCTCGTTCTATTGATGAACACACTCCATGGATGTTTCATTTAATGGCCGTGCATGGCGCAGATACCCAAAGAGTCTCTTATGAAACAGACCGCTCGCAGTTTGTCGGTCGTTGCCACAGCATTGCTCAACCTTATGCGATGGGTCATTTAACGCCTCTTTCAGGCAATCATGGATCTGTGCTTGATCCAATCGTGGTCATCCGTAGTCAAATAGTCATTGAGCCGCACCAAACAGTCACCATTGATATGGTTTCCGGTATTGGCCAAACGCGCGATAACGCGTTAATTCTTATTGAGAAATATCAAGATCAGCGGATAGCAGACCGTACTTTCGAGCTTTCATGGACACACGCCCAAGTAGTTTTGAGGCAAATTAATGCCTCGGAGACAGACGCGCAGATGTACGGACATCTTGCTAATTCTATTATTTATGCCCATTCTTCATTGCGTGCGGAAACACAAGTTCTCCTGCAAAACCGTCGCGGGCAAAGTGGTTTATGGGGTAATGCCATTTCCGGTGACCTGCCGATCGTTATCCTTCAAATTAGCGGTGGTACCAATATTGAAATGGTCCACCAGATGGTACAGGCGCACGCATATTGGCGTTTAAAAGGTTTGGCGGTCGACTTAGTGATTTGGAATGAGGCCCTTTCCGGTTATCAGCAATTAGTTCAAGAACAGACCATTGGGTTGATATCTGCTAGCGTTCAGGGGAAAATAGCCCGTAATTCCGGTGAAATATTTGTTAGGCCAGCTGAACAAATATCCAACGAGGAACGAATTCTACTGCAGTCCGTCGCACGGGTCATTATTTCAGACCATCGCGGATCATTGGCAAGTCAGATTAACCATCGTATCCCCATTGAAGTTCCAGTTGCGCGTTTTATACCAACGAAAGTATATCGTCCCGAGCTTGGCGCCATTATCGATGATCCCTCAGATGATTTGGTTTTCTTTAATGGATTAGGAGGATTTTCTCCTAATGGTCGTGAATACGTCATTAAATTATCTGCGGGCCAAGTGACTCCGGCACCATGGGTGAATATATTAGCGAATGCTCATTTTGGTACCATTGTTTCAGAGAATGGCATGAGCTATACGTGGGGTGAGAATGCTCATGAATTTCGTTTGACACCTTGGAATAACGATCCAATCAATGATCTGGCCGGTGAAGCTTTCTATTTACGCGATGAAGAAACAGGCCATTTTTGGTCTCCAACACCCATGCCTGTTCGCTCAACACAGCCGTACACTATTCGCCATGGATTTGGAGTAAGTGTCTTTGAACATAATGAGGGAGGTATCATTTCAGAGCTTTGGGTTTATGTGGCCGTGGATGCATCGGTCAAGTTTTCAGTCCTTAAAATATGCAATACATCAGGACGTGCCCGTCGGCTTTCTGCAACCGGTTACGTGGAATGGGTGCTGGGAGATTTGCGATCAAAAACAGCTATGCATATCAGTACCGAAGTTGATCAACTGAGTGGGGCCATTTGTGCCCGTAATCCTTACAATACGGAATTTTCCGAAAATATCGCTTTCTTTTCCGTTAATGATATGAAAAGAACAATAAGCGCAGATCGTACAGAGTTTATTGGACGCAACGGCTTCTTTCAAAATCCAGCGGCAATGTCGCGTTCGCATCTTTCTGGACGTGTAGGGGCAGCTTTAGATCCTTGTGCCGCGATCCAAGTCCCCTTTGATTTGGGTGCCGGAGCAGAACGGGAATTTGTTTTTACGCTTGGGCTAGGAGAAAACATTGAGGATGTTCGTAACTTGATTAAACGCTTCAGTGGATCAGCAGGGGCGCATGATGCCCTGCAAGCAGTGTCAAAATACTGGACGCATACTCTAGGAGCGGTGCAGGTAGAAACGCCTGATGAATCACTTAATGTGCTGACCAACGGATGGCTGCTTTATCAAACCGTGAGTTGTCGTCTTTGGGGGCGCAGCGGTTATTACCAATCAGGAGGGGCTTTTGGTTTTCGCGATCAATTACAGGATGTGATGAGTCTGATCCATAGCACTCCTGTGCTGATGCGTGAGCATTTGCTTTTATGCGCATCCCATCAATTTCCAGAGGGGGATGTTCAGCATTGGTGGCATCCGCCGGGAAGTCAGGGTGTACGCACGCATTGTTCCGATGATTATCTTTGGTTGGTATTAGCAACTTCCCGATACGTTCTGAGCATAGGGGACACCGGAATATTGGAAGAAATTGTCCCCTTCCTTCGAGGCCGGTTGTTAAATCTGGATGAAGATTCGTATTATGATAAACCAAGCCAGTCATTAGAGAAGGGTAGTTTGTATGAGCATTGCCAACGGGCCATATTCAAAGGCCTTGCATTTGGAGAACATGGTTTGCCACTGATAGGTTCTTGTGATTGGAACGATGGGATGAATCTTGTCGGTGAACACGGTAAAGGTGAAAGTGTGTGGTTAGGATTCTTTCTTTATGAAGTGCTCACAGAATTTGCCAAGATTGCAGAGCTTCGCGGTGATTTGTCGTTTGTTAGTCTTTGTAAAACTCATGCTGCTGTATTGCGTCAGAATATCGAAAAAAATGGTTGGGATGGGAAATGGTATAAACGGGCGTATTTTGATGATGGGTCACCTTTGGGATCAGCGAGTAATCCAGAATGTCAGATTGATTCTATTTCTCAAAGCTGGTCTGTACTTTCAGGGGCAGGTAATCTAGATTATGCGCGTATGGCGATGGAGTCACTCAATAACCGTCTTGTTCACCGTGATAGCAAGATCGTTCAACTACTTGATCCACCATTTGATAAGTCCAGTATGAATCCCGGTTACATCAAAGGTTATGTTCCAGGTGTGAGGGAAAATGGGGGGCAATATACTCATGCGGCCATTTGGGCCGCAATGGCATTCGCGCGATTAGGTGACAGTCAACATGCTTTGGAGATTTTTGGTATGATCAATCCAATCAATCATACAAAATCTTTAAAAGATGTTACCATTTATAAGGTAGAACCTTATGTGGTCGCTGCAGACGTCTATGCGGTTTCACCCCATATAGGTCGAGGCGGGTGGACATGGTATACCGGATCAGCTGGTTGGATGTACCGTTTGATTCTGGAGTCTCTTTTAGGGGTAAAGCTGGAAGTAAATAAACTGACCATAGAGCCCTGCATTCCCTTGGAATGGAAATCATTTAAAATTCAATACCGGTATCGGGAAACGATGTATCATATCAATGTGACGAATATGACCTTCGGTATTAATGAAACAGTTGTAAAGGTTGACGGAATAGAACAAGAGGACAGGGCGATCACTCTTATCAATGACCTCCAAGACCACCAAGTTGAATTACAAATTCCTTACCCGAAGGTAGCCTTAGTGGGCGTGTTTACTTCTAGTGCCGGACAATCATAATGCCCCAATGTTCATCTGACGATGCTAGTGAACATCTAAAGGGGGAAGTGTATATGTTTCCAGTGGGCCATTGACAGCATAAATCAAAGAGATGGCTGTATCATTAAACCTTGGTACAATTGATTCATTTTCTTACCAGCCTAGAATACCCTCATGAATTAACTTGAGGCCGTAGTTATTAACAAGGAGGGTAGGAATATGGAACATAATACAATGGGATATTGGGTGTGGTTTCTTTTTATCGGTGGGGTGATAGGGTGGGTGGCAGGACTTATCATCAGAGGCAGGGGTTTTGGGATTCTAGGAGACATCGTTATCGGGATTGTGGGAGCCATGTTTGGTGGGTGGATATCACAAGTGCTTGGTTTATCCATCGGTAGTTCACTTGGAATGTTTCTTATGGCGGTTGTCGGT
>CAYZLU010000165.1:0-5632 GCA_964479285.1 uncultured Planctomycetales bacterium
CTCCTCCTCCCACACCTGCCGGTCTTATAGCTACTGCAGGCGATCATCAGGTAAAGTTAGCATGGACTGCGAGTGTAGGAGCTGCATCATATCATGTGAAAAGATCAGCCGTCTCCGGCGGAACGTATACAACTGTTGGCATTCCTACAAACACTCCTTGGGTTGACACAAACGCGATCAATGGCACCCCTTATTATTATGTTGTATCAGCAGTTAATGCGGGTGGGGAGAGTCCTAATTCCGCACAGGCCAGCGCAATACCAGTGGGGTTACCTTGGTCTCCAATGACAGTGACTGCAACAGCCGGGAATGCCCAGGCCGTTGTTAGCTTCAGCGGGGGCTCAGCCAATGGGAGTACTGTAATCAGTTACACCGTGACTTCAACACCAGGTGGGTTAAAAGCCACGGGGGCAGCAAGCCCTTTGACCGTTTCCAGATTAACCAACGGGACAGCGTATACCTTTACCGTAACAGTGACCAACAGCGTTGGAACAAGTCCGGTATCAGTTTTTTCTAACAGTGTCACACCTATGTCAACACTGGTGCCACCTACCTCCCCCCGTCTGCAAACAGCTATGGCAAGCAATGCCCGTGTGTTGTTAACGTGGAGCCCCAGCCTGACAGCTACATCTTATAATTTAAAAAGATCAACAATCTCCGGCGGACCATACACCATAATCCCTAATATTACCCGAACTATTTATACTGATATTGGGCTGACCAATGGCACCACGTATTATTATGTGGTTTCAGCGGTCAATGCCGGTGGAGAAAGTCCTAATTCTGCGCAGCTCAGCGCAACACCGGTGCTTCCGCCGGTGCCCACCGCGCCTAACGGGCTTGCGGCGTGGATAGAAAATAATCAGATAGTGTTAACGTGGAATGTGAGCGCCCACGCTACATCGTATAATCTCAAAAGATCCACTGTTTCGGGTGGACCGTACACAACCATTGCCAGTCTGACGGATTCTACCTATACCGATGTTTCCGCAATCAAGGGTACTATTTATTATTATGTCGTATCAGCGATCGATGTAACGGGTGAGAGCCCTAATTCTTCGCAGGTCATCCCTCAGCTGTTTCCTTCAGTTCCTTTAGCACCTGTTGGTCTGAGTGCGGGGGCAGGCAATGCGCAGGTGAGCTTATCGTGGAGTGCAAGTAGCGGGGCCGTGTCGTATAATATCAAGAGATCAAATGTTAACGGCGGGCCATATACAGCCATTGCCAGCTCTTCAAGTACCATGTATACGGACAATTACGCGCTGGTCAATGGTACCCCGTATTACTACGTCGTATCAGCAGTCAATGTCGCGGGAGAGAGTGCAAACTCTGCGCAGGTAGGTGCAACACCTCAAGTCACTTATACAGTCACAGCTACCGCCGGCAGCAATGGGATCATTACTCCGAGTACTGCGACAGTAGTATCGGGTGCCAGCCAAACATTTACCCTTACACCTAATGCAGGGTATACAGCATCCCTGACAGTTGATGGCAGTGCCGTGACATTGACCAATAATAGCTATACCATCAGCAATGTGAAGGCCCCGCATGTGCTTAATGCTAGTTTTACACCGGCTAGCTACATCCTGCTTGCCATTGCAGGAAGCAACGGGAGCATAAGCCCGGCTAATGCATTGGTGGCCTATGGAAAAAGCCAAACATTTACTCTTACCCCTGCCACAGGATATAAAGCATCCTTAACAGTTGATGGGAGTGCTGTGACATTGACCAATAATAGCTATACCATCAGCAATGTAACAGCTACTCATATATTTAATGCGAGTTTTATACCGATACCCCCAGCGAAATACACTTTAAGTGTCACCGCGGTCAATGGCACAGTGATCCAGTCATCGATCTATGGGACTCTTGCTTCATCCAGCTATGCGTATCCCGTGGGAACGGTGGTGACTTTGACAGCCATTGCAGGCAGCAACTATAAAATGGGAGGTTGGAGCGGCGCTGCCATGGGAAAGAATACCACAACGACAGTGGTGATGAATGGCAATGAAAGCGTGACAGCGACCTTTGTGGCTAATTGGTCAGATTGAGTTTGTCATCCCTGCGGCGAATATCTTATTGACTATCAATGATCAGCCTTTTGAAGGGTAGTCATGAGATCAAGAGGAGAAACAACGCGGACAAAATCAAGGACCCTGGGATGATCGACAGGGCAGATGAGATAGCAGGGGACGCCAGGGTGTTCAAAATGAAAAGATTTGAGTCCCGTCAAGTCACTCATTGAGACATGCGGGGTGGATTTGCATTCCACGGCGAAAAGAATGGACGTCCCGCGACTGATCAGCAGATCGACCTCCGCACCATGGCTTGTCCGCCAAAAGTTGAATTTCCAGTCGAGTTGATGGTATTCATTGATGCGTGTCAATTCCTGGATGACCCATTGCTCGAATAGGCGGCCTTGCTGGATCGGATTGTTTTCGTCTTTGAGTGTGCCCAGGATAGATCGGGTAACGCCATTGTCAAAAAAGTAGAACTTGGGACTGTGGCTCATTCTCTTGCGCAGGCTTTTTAAATAGGGAAAAAGAAAGAAACCGATGAGGGTGTCTTCAAGGATGGAATAATATTCGCGAACGGTAGACAGAGAGACCTGGCATTCCCTGGAAACGGAAGAAAAGTTGATTTGTTCGGCAAACTGGGCCGCGGCCATATCGAGAAAATTCTGGAACCCGCTTAGGTTACGGACAAGAGCTTCAGCTTTGATTTCTTCATTGAGATAAGCAATAGTGTACGCGCGTAAAAAATCGCGGGCCTCATCGGTTTTGCCTTCCAGGAGCAGGGTATAAATTTTAGGCATAGAGCCGTAATGCAACACCAGCGGCAGACGGAAATGTTCACCCAGTTCTTCCATGGTCAGGGGATGCATGCTGCGATAGACAGCACGTCCGCCCAAAAGATTTGAGCTGCCATGCCGCAGTTTTCTGGCGGATGAGCCGCATAGGACAAACTGTAGGGAAGGATTGTGTTCTATGCGCGAGTGGATAACATCCAGTAACCGCGGGACCTTTTGGACTTCGTCGATAATGATTGTGCTTGATTTGGGAAGGGCATCAGCTTGTTGAAGCAAAAGGTTAGGGCTTTTATTGTAGGCAAGTTGAGATTCAGGATTTAGAAGATCAACCGTGAAATTAGCGTTGAGGGTTTTTAGAAGAGTACTTTTTCCCACCTGGCGGGGGCCAAACAGGAAAAAACTTGACTGGGGGAGATGATTTTCGTGCAAACGTTTAAACATAATGTTAATATACCGTGCAAATTAACAAATATCAATGTAATTTACACAGAACAATGTCTTTCAATGAAGAATATCGGTAAGACATTACAAGTAAGCTATTCCCTCTCCTGTGTGGGTAGGGTCATTACACAGCAACGGCAACTGGATGACCCAAGTTCCCATTGACAACTGAGAATTATATGGCACACTTGAATTAATAATCAGCATATTTCAAGGTACATTTATATTCTTTATTTTGTGACAAAGAGTACAGGTAATTCTATTATGAGAAAATACCCAATGTTTTTTATTTTTATAGTCGCTCTGGCCATGTCCATAGCGGGAACAACAGCCTCAACTTCTTTCGCAAATACATCCTCACCCAGGCAGTTATATCAGGATAACCCTGATGGAAGCCGAAAATTGTTATACCACATCCCCTCTAAAGAAGTAGGGACGGCAAGAAAATTAGGCCAACTTTCAAACCAGTTGTTGGATCTTCGGTTTTTTATTTCATCCAAGGACCAGGCTGGATTGGATAAATTCGTTGCAGGGCTTTATGATCCCAATAGCCCTAATTTTGGTAAATTCTTGACTCCCAGCCAGTTTGACGCCCTGTACGGCGCCTCATCCATAGACTCTTCCATGGTCACAGGATATCTTAAGTCTCACAGATTTACTATTAAACATCAATCCAGGAATGGATTTCTCATTACCGCAACAGCGCAGATATCAGACATAGAGTCTGCTTTTAAGGTAAGACTGAGCAAATATATGAAACCAGATGGAACAACGTTTTTTGCACCGGAAAATAATCCCACTATATCAGCGGAAGCAGGAAATATAATGGGGATTATTGGGATGGACAACGTGCTCAGGTTTAAAGCCAATAATCATTTGGGGAAACAATTCACATTCAAGGGACTATCCTTATTTTCAGGCTATAGAGGTAGCCTTGGTCCTGGCGATATTGCAACAGCCTATAATCTTAACGCGCTTACTTCTAGGGGGATCAATGGCAGCGGTCAAACACTGGGGCTTTTTGAATTTGATGGATATAACCTTAGCGATATCCAGGCCTTTACGGCATATTATAATCTCCCTTGTGTGCAACTAGCAACCACCAACCCGACAGGGCCATCAGCATGCGTGCAATTATTTAATGTCAATTCCGCTGATTGGACAGGACCGACGCAGGCCAGTGCTTTTGAGCCTCCTTTGGATATCGATATGGCCATTGCCGCAGCGCCAGGGCTTCAGACGATCCGTGTCTATCAAGCAAATCCCAGCGATTGGGCGGAGCAGTGGAACCAAATTGCTGAAGATGCTGCTAACCCTAATACCAAAGCAAATGTCATCAGCATTTCTTGGGGCCAGGATGAACAAAACCCGTATTATCCTTATGAGCATACCATTTTTGAACAATTAGCTGCCCAGGGCCAGACGGTCATTAGTGCGGCGGGAGACGCGGGTGCTTTTGCTAATTGCCCTAACGGCGCTATTCCTCCTAATTGTAATGGCGTATTATCTGTCCAAGATCCTGCTTCTGACCCGTACGTCACAGGAGTAGGTATCAGCGTCTTGACGGCCAACAATGATGGAACATACAAGAATGAAACAGCCTCACTTTATGGTGGGGGAGGTATAAGCAGTGATTGGCCAATCCCATCTTATCAGTTGACAGCCGCTTCACAGGCCCCTGGTTTATCCTTGGCATCAACATCCTGGCGTAATCTCCCTGATGTTGCACTCAACGGGGACCCTTCAACACCTTATGGGATTTATGTCACTGGTTTAAATATTGGAGCTTGGTATGAAATTTGGGGATCCAGCGCTGCAGCTCCTGTCTGGGCCGGGTTTATATGTCGCGTGAACCAGGGCCGGGCCGCTGCCGGTCAGCCACCCATTGGTTTTCTTAACCCCGTACTTTATCAGACAGCGGGCACCAGTTATGCTGCTGATTTCCACGATATAATATCAGGGACCAATTCCTATTATCCGGCTGGACCAGGTTTTGACGATGCTACAGGTTTAGGTTCTTTCAACGGACTGAATTTGTATAATGATTTAGTCAATTATGTTCCAGCTGCAGCTGCCCCACCGGCACCAACGGCTTTGACCGCAACCGGGGGTTATTCCGATGTGTTATTATCGTGGAAGCCCGTCCAGGGAGCTGTTGCCTATGCTGTTTGCAGGTCTACTGCGCCGGGCGTTTCATGTAATAGCAGTACGCAGATTGCGCCGTTTGTTGTTTATACCAATTACATGGACAATGATCCAACGCTAAAAATTGGCACCACCTATTATTATGTCGTTTCAGCTGTCAATGCTGCAGGGAAAACAGGCCCAAATTCCAACCAGGCAAATGCCGTGCCTCTCAAGACGGTACCACCTCAGGCGCCA
>CAYZLU010000166.1:0-5620 GCA_964479285.1 uncultured Planctomycetales bacterium
CTGTTAATAAAACTGTTGATACGATTATTGCGGCCATTGCTATTGAGACAGGAGTGGAGTTATTTCATAAGGACAAGGATTTTGATGTCATTGCACGGCACTTTCCATTAAAAATTTTTAAAATGGGACGTAATTAAGTGTCATTTGTTTAAGGATGAGTATGTCTCAGGTTAAAACAAAAATTTCTCCAAAAAAGAACCAAACCGGCCGACTGCGTATTGGTGATGATTGGAATGCGATTACCATCATTGCCCTTTCACAAAATAATCCGCTTAAAGCCATCGCCGAATTTGTTGAAAACAGCATTGACGCTCACGCAAGGCAGGTCACAATCATCCGCGGCCGGGAGAAAGGACAGCATTATTTAAAGATCACCGATGATGGAGACGGTATCCCTTGCGCTGAGGATGGCCCGCCGGATTTTAAATACGTTGCCACCCATATTTGCGATTCGATTAAACGCCGTTTGAAAGAACAGGGCATGCAAAATATTCAAGGCGAGTTCGGGATTGGCCTATTGAGTTTTTGGACAGTGGGCCAGCGTTTGACGGTCATTTCATCTGGCAAGGACGGTAAAACATATCAGATGGTCATGGATAAAGGGAATTCCGGGTATACAGTCACGCCCAGGCCGCATTTACTTGGCCGTAAGGGAACCGAATTGATCATTACTTCTCTGCTGGAAGGTAATCGCATCTTGACAGGTGAGAAAATTCAACGGTATCTATCTTCTGAATTGCGTGACCGTATCCGACATTCAGGAGTAAACATTAAAGTCATTGACAGGATCACGCGTATGGAAACACAGGTTGAACCCCGCCGTTTTGAAGGACAGTTGATCCATAAACTTCCGCCAATAACGGCCTCTTTAGGTGACCTTTACGCGGAGCTTTATTTAAATGAAAGGAATACAGAAAATAGCATTAGCTTGTTTAGGTCCGGCACAAGGGTTTTACCCATCATCAATGTTTTGGATGAGTTTCAAGGAGAGCCGTGGGACAGCGGCTATTTTCAAGGCATCATTGATGCCCCGTTCTTAAACCTGACTCCTGGGACTCGCGATGGTATTATTAGGGATGTAGCTTTCTCGCAATTTTGTTTGGCAGTGGAACCGCTTAAGGCATTTTTGGCTGTTTTATCTGAGGAACAAGGCAAGGCTGAGGATGAACGCGTCAGTAAAAATATTTTACGTTCTGTGCAAAAAGCTTTTCGTGAGGCGATTTTGGCTTTACCTATGGAAGAATACGATTGGTTTGATGTGCGGGGGCCAAGCAGGGTCAACACCGCTCCAAGGCCTGTGAATGATGATTTATCCCAAGAGAGTCTCATTGCCGAAGAGAATCAAGATGTATCTGACCTGATTGTTCCAACCAAAGGTGGTCAGAAGCAATTTTTTGAATTCGCCGGGCCTTTATTTTCAGCCAGGATACAGCCTTCTTCCACATTAATCGCAGTAGGGCAGGCAAGGACATTTAGCGGCCTTGGGTTAGACAAGAACAGACGCCGGGTGGATGAGAACCTTAATTTTACATGGGAAATTATTGAAGGCGCGGGTAGTTTGGATAAAGAGACAGGAGAAATAGTTATTTTTCAAGCTCCCGTGGAACCCGGTATTACGCGTTTAAAAGCAGTGGCAAGCCAAGGAGAAATTGTTTGTGAGGCCCAGGCAACGATTACAATGGTCGCTGAATTGATCAAAATCCCAAAAGAAAGCATGCCGGAGCAGTCCAAAGGGATGCCCAGCTATACGCTTGAAAGCGCGCCTGGACAGCTTTGGCGATCACGTTTTGACAAAAAACGTAACATCGTTGTCATCAATGCTGGACACCGTGATTTCATTTATGCTGCCGGCCAGAATGTCAGGAAATTACGGTACATTTGCAGGCTATTTGCCAAAGAGCTTATTTTGCATAATTTTATAGGTATGCCGTCTGACCAGTTGCTTGAACGTCTCATTGAATTATCTCTTTATACTGAAGAGAATCTCAAATAGAGGCTAAAAATGAAGCCATCAAGAATAAAAGCTATTATTAAACAAGGCGAAGGCATTGCTATAGAGTTTAAGGAGTGCAAGAAGGATATCAGTAGTGGTGTATATGATACTGTTTGCGCGATCTTAAATAGAAATGGCGGTGAGCTTTTACTTGGCGTTAATGATAACGGCAGAATAACCGGCATTGATGCAGACCGGATTGAACTGATAAAGAAAAATTTTGTTAATGCTGTTAATAACCCGCAGAAGATCAGTCCGGCGTTTTATTTGACCATTGAAGAGATTGTGATTTTCGGAAAATCCATTTTATACATTTACATACCCGAAAGTTCTCAGGTCCATAGGTGCAGCGGAAAGATTTTTGACCGCAATGAGGACGGTGATTTTAACATTACCGATAATACCAATCTTGTTGCCGCCTTGTATTTGAGAAAACAAACAACCTACTCTGAAAACAGGGTCTATCCCTATGTAACAATGAAGGATTTACGTTCTGACCTGATTGCGCAGGTGCGAGAGTGGGCGACGATACAGAACGCGCGGCATCCATGGGCCAAGATGTCGGATATTAATCTTATTAAAAGTTCTCAGATGTACTTAAAGGATTATCAAACCGGTAAAAATGGTTTTACATTGGCAGCTGTGCTCATTTTCGGCAAGGATGATGTATTGCTTTCTGTTTTGCCGCATTTCCGTACTGATGCAATTCTCAGAAAAGTGGATGTGGACCGGTATGATGATCGTGATGACATAAGAACCAATCTTTTAGATAGTCACGACAGATTGATGGCATTTGTGGCAAAACATCTGCCAGATAAGTTTTTTATGGAAAATGGGCGGCGTATCAGTCTGCGCGATAATATTTTCAGGGAAATTATAGTTAATCTTTTGATCCATCGGGAATTTCTCAATGCGTTTCCCGCCAAACTCGTTATTGAAAAGGACCGGATATTCACTGAAAACAGTAACAGGCCGCACGGGTATGGCCTTATAGACCCAACAAATTTTTCTCCATTTCCTAAAAACCCGGTCATTGCCAGATTTTTTAAACAAATTGCCTGGTCCGAAGAGCTTGGGTCAGGCGTTAGGAAGCTTGCTAAATATGGTAAAATTTATTTCGGTGCTGAGCCGCAGTGTTTCGAAAAAGATGTGTTTAAAATGATTGTCGCTACCCCGCAAGCTGCCATGCAGGATACCATGCAAGGTACCATGCAGGACACCATGCAAGATAAACGGACACAAGAAATATTGATTTTTTGTTATGAACCGCGTACCAGAGAAGAGATTCAAGATCATATCAACATTAAAAATAGAGATTATTTTAGGAAAGAGATATTAAACCCTTTACTTGAAAAAAATTTGCTTTTACCGACTATCTCTGGGAAGCCAAGTAGTCCAAAGCAAAAGTATTATTCTGTAAAATAATAAAACACTAAAATCTACAAAGGATTTAGCGCTTATGTGGTTAATGTTTTGAAAACAGGAATCACGATCGTTTTTATTCTGCGCTAGAGATATATTTTTAAGAATTTTCTTATATTTAGATCACTTCTCCTCGAAGGTAGCGCTTTCTCAAAAAGCCTCAAATCAGCCCCAAAGCCTCTAAATAAATTATATACTTGAATAGAGGGATTAAAGTATATGAATAAGAGAACCCGTGCGCCAAGAAAAGCTAACAGAGACGAGTTGTAAATACAACCTGACAAAAGGCTAACCACCAGGTCAGAACGGAACCCCGCATTCAAGGAGGCAACGAATTGGATGAAGCCGAGGGAAAGGTAGCATTCATCTATAGCGTAAGCGAAGGGATTGAACTCCGAAATTTCATTTAATTGTAGTGGGCCAAGGAATGGGTTTCTCTGAAGCCTGCATTGTTGAGTGCGAAAGCAGTAAAAAAAAGGTGAGCACAAGACAACCTACCGGGGTCGGAGACCATAGAAGGATGCAAGAAAAAGTCTATGTTGGAACTTGGGAGACCCCATGAGCAGAAACAAAATTCTCAACAAGTTGAAGAACAATTAGAAGAGAATAATGAGCATGGGGAGTCGGACTAACCCATAGTAGAGACACGGAGTAACGACCCGTGGGGTCGAAGATAGGCCACTTGAAGGGGTTTAGAATAGGATGAAGTAGCTAAAGGGAAACATGCAATTATTCGCAGAGATGACAGAAAGCATGTCAACAAAACTAGGCTATGTAGCAGAGCGTGCCCGAAGAGAGAAGACTGTAACTTTCGATAATCTGATGCACTTGATTAACGAAGAATCTCTAAAGGCCAGTTTTCAACAGCTACGCAAGGAGTGTGCTGTTGGAGTGGACGGAATAAGCTGGGAAGAATACGGGCAGAAGTTGGAAGAGAATATCAAAGGATTAATGGTGCGGATAAAGAGGATGGGCTACCGTCCGCAACCTGTGAGACGAGTTTACATCCCGAAGGAGAATGGAACAACAAGACCCATAGGGATACCAGCGATAGAAGACAAAATGGTGCAGAAGGCCATGAGCTGGGTGATGGAAGTGATATATGAGCAGGACTTCCATGAAGACTCCTACGGGTTCCGTCGAGGAAAAGGGCCACATCAAGCATTAAAGCGCATCAATGACCTGATGATAAGCAGGAAAATCAATCACATCATCGAAGTAGATATTAAAGGCTTCTTTGACAATGTTGAGCACGAAAAGTTGATTGAATGGCTTAAAGTCAGGATTAAGGATGATTATTTTTTGCGGTATGTGGTGCGGTTCTTGAAGAGCGGATACGTTGAAGAGGAAGCCTTCAAGAAGACAGAAAAAGGAACACCGCAAGGCGGCAACATAAGTCCGATGATAGCCAACGTATTCTTGCATTATGTGATTGATGAGTGGTTTGCAAAAGAGATTAAACCACGCATGAAAGGTCAAGGTTATGTGGTGCGATATTGCGACGACCTGGTGATAATGGTACAACTCTGGGAAGAAGCAAAGATGATACATAAAGAGTTAAAGGGCAAGCTTAAAGCCAATGGGCTTATGGTCAATGAAGACAAGACAAAAGTCATGAGCTTCGGGCGATACGAGAAGGAGAATGCCCGTAACCAAGGACGGAGGCCCAACACCTTCGACTTTTTAGGTATCACGCATTACATCGGAGTCAGTCTAAAGGGGAACTTCAAGATAGGGTGCAAAATTTCTTAATTCTTACCACCAAAAGATCATAATTCGTTACCAGCCGATTTCCTAATCACTTACCACTTAACCAACCCTAGCGGAGCGAAGCGACGATAAATACAACTCATTTAAAAGAACATTATGCCTAAGAATACTGCGGGCCAAATTTTGAGCAGATTTTTTGCTTTTAAAATGGCCTGTGTTCAACGATCTTTTTCTGGGTCAGCCTTGGACGCCCCCGGTTTTTTGGATGTCACCTTTCTCATGTTCTCGCCCTTTAATTCGATAGTATAGGCATTGTGGACCAATCGGTCAAGAATGGCATCTGCCAGCGTGACATTGCCAATAACCTCATGCCAATTCTTGATAGGCAGTTGACTGGTCACAATAGTGCTTTGTTTGTTGTACCGGTCTTCCAGGACTTCCAGAAGATCTATACGTTCAACTTCATTTCATTGTCTTTTGATAAAAGACAACAAG